>NZ_BCPS01000075.1:0-5702 GCF_016586185.1 Paenibacillus sp. EPM92 | reverse complement strand
AGATCACATGCGGCTCTCTAAGCCCATGGTCGATCTTGTCCGCGGGGCGTACGAGTCCGGGAAGTTGACGGCGGCTATCTGCCACGGCGGATGGATGCTCGCGTCAGCGGGTGCGGTACGCGGGCGGCGGGCGACGGGCTATCTGCCGATTCGCGACGACGTGGTGAACGCCGGGGGCGAGTGGGTAGATGCTGAGGTCGTGTGCGACGGGAACGTGATTACGTCCCGGACGCCTGAAGATTTGCCGGCCTTCGCCCGGGAGATCGTCAAGTATCTCGAACGGGCATCGGTGAGCAGCGGCATCTAAGCAGGCGCGTGCGACGGTGCGCGTTGCAGCGGTGGACGAGAACGAGTAGCGCTGAGCCGTCCGAAGCATTAAGCGGTCTGCAAAAGCCCAATGAGTCTATGGAGATTGAAAGAGGAAAACAACCATAACCCGCGAAGTCGATGGGTTAGCAGCCTTAACCATCCATTTCGCGGGTCCAAGATTACGACTGGGCCGGTCTGATCCCTTTCCTCAAGGAAAAGCGAGGGCAGTGCAATGAAGATCACCGATGTAAGAGCCCGCTTGACCAGAATGACTATCTGCTGGTTTCCTCCGCTCAGGAACCTGACCTTTTGATTCATAGAAGGTGTCTTCATACGTAAACGTTTAACAAAATCTAGGAACGTACAAAAATGATAAAGGATAGGAGGAGGATTAGATGGCGGTTGCAGACGATCAAGTACTCGTATCATTAAAGGGAATTACCAAGAGATTCCCTGGTGTTCTGGCACTTGATAACGTTTCCTTTGATGTGCGTAAGGGGGAAGTGCTGGCCCTGGTAGGTGAAAATGGTGCGGGCAAGTCCACGCTGATTAAAATTCTCTCGGGGTTGTATCGTAAGGATGGCGGGGAGATTCAAGTGCGAGGGGAAACGGTAGACATACAAGATACCAAGGATGCTCAGAAGCTTGGCATCAGCACCATATTTCAAGAACCTACACTAGCTCCTCATTTAACCGCCGTGCAGAATTTATACCTCGGACGAGAGATTGTTACGCCAGTACTGGGTCGTGCATGGCATTCGATGGATGAGCAAGCCATGTATCATGAGACGGAGAAACTTTATCGCAATTTCTTCGATACTTTAGAGGATCTGCAACGGCCCGTAAACGAACTGGGTGCATTAAAAAATCGTGTCATTGAAATTGTGAAGGCACTTTCCGTTCAGGCATCTGTTGTGATTATGGATGAGCCAACGGCAGCGCTCGCTGAACACGAGCGGGAAGTTTTATTTGACTTTATCCGAATGTTAAAGGAACAGGGTGTATCTGTGATTTACGTATCGCATCATCTTCGCGAACTTTTTTTACTTGCAGATCGTATGTGCGTTATGCGTGACGGGAAATATGTGGCTACCGTGAATAAGCATGAAACTAGTGTTGATGAACTGGTCTCTATGATGGTCGGCCGGGAAGTAACGAATTATATCGTAAAAGAGACCGTGCCTGTCGGCAAAGAAGTTCTACGAGTCTCAAACTTAAGCCGCAGCGGAGTTTTGAGCGACATCAACCTCCATATTCGAGAGGGAGAAATTGTAGGGATAGCGGGTCTCGCTGGGTCAGGGAGAACGGAGACCTTACGCGCTGTCGTGGGGGCCGATCCGATCAGTTCAGGAACCGTAGCCATACACGGACGAACATGTCAGATTCGCTCGCCTCACGATGCCATCCGAGCAGGTATTGGATTTTTGCCGGAAAATCGAAAGATGCATGGAGTGCTGCTGGAACTGTCGGTCAGTCAAAATATTACCATGGCTAATCTAGAGCGAGTGGTATCAAGGAGGCTGGTGTTAAGGAAAAGGAAAGAAGCGCAAATTGCCGAGGAATTTGTTAAACGTTTACGTATTAAGACGCCTTCTGTGAATCAAAAAGTCAGGTTCCTGAGCGGAGGAAATCAGCAGAAAGTAATCCTGGCCAAGTGGCTCTTCACACAGCCGAAAGTTTTGTTCTTTGATGAACCGACCCAAGGGATCGATGTTGGGGCCAAGGTTGAAGTGTACAGCTTAATTGCAGAGTTTGTGCGCAAGGGAGGAGGGGTTCTCCTGGTGTCATCGGAACTTCCCGAGTTGATGGGGCTATGCGATCGCATCTATGTGATGCACAAAGGGGAATTTGTTAAGGAATTTACCCGTAAGGAAGCTACCGAGGAGAATATAATGCTGTATGCTTCGGGAGGACATAGATGAGTACGATTACAAATAAATTACTGCCAATCTTTCATCGCGAAGGAATTGGCGTGTCGATGATTCTTATCCTGTTGTTTCTGTTTTTGTCCGTGTCTTCTCCGTACTTTTTAACTGCCGAAAACTTGTCTAACCTGCTGCTACAATCCGTATTTATCCTGATCGTCGCCTTCGGTACCATGTTTGTTCTGACCATGGGAGGCATCGATTTATCGGTAGGTTCGATTCTTGGTCTCTGTGGCGGTGTCAGCGGCTGGCTGATGGTACACGGCACAAACATGTGGCTAGCTATCCTGGCCGGGCTTGCCTTAGGTACCCTAATAGGTCTATTTAATGGGATCATCATCACGAGGTTGCGCATATCACCCTTTTTGGCGACCTTCGCGATGCTCTATATCGCACGAGGATTGTTATTTCTGTTAACTTCTAAAGAGCCGATACGCAATTTTGCCTCGCAGGAATTTAAATTTATTGCTCAGGGATATGTTCTGGGAATACCTAGTCCGGTCTGGATTGCTTTGATCATTTTTCTATTGTGTTATTTTCTGTTCAGTTTTACCAAATTCGGACGTTTTGTTGTTGCAGTAGGCTCTAATAAAGAAGCGGCTCATTTATCCGGTATCTCTACTAATAACATCAATATAAGAGTGTATGCGCTTTCCGGTTTGCTTGCCGCTGCTTCCGGTATTATGCTGACTTCTCGTCTAACCTCCGTGCAGCCGCTTATGGGGACTAACTATGAGTTGGATGCGATCTCGGCAGCAGTTATTGGCGGCACGAGCATGTTTGGAGGCAAGGGCAGTGTTGTCGGTGTGGCGGTCGGGTCCACAATCCTTGCACTGATTTCCAATGGATTGGATCTACTTTCGGTTAATCAGTTCTATCGATTGATCATCACCGGTTTGATTATCCTTATTGCGGTAGGTGCAGAACGAATGACATCTTCAAGAGCGGATTAGGCCCGGTATTATCGCCATAATTTAAAATCATGAAAGAAGGAGGTTAAGAAGTTGGCCAATAACAGTCAAGAACCTATCCGACATTCGGTTCGAGAACCTATGAGGTATTCGGTTTCTGATAGGCTGCTAAGAATGGATCGACAAATACTAGGTCTTCTCATTTTTATAGGCACCATCTTTGTAGCCATGTCCATTGTCTCGGATCGTTTCCTCACCTACACCAATCTGTTAAACGTGCTGCAGCAATCTGCGTTTGTCATGATTGTCGCATTGGGTATGACCTTTGTTCTCACGACGGGCGGTATTGACTTGTCGGTCGGCTCGATCATCGGTATTTCTGGTGGGACGACTGCTTGGATGCTTCACCATGATGTCAATATTGTTCTAGCTATTCTATCTGGTTTAATCGTTGGTGGAGTAATAGGTATTACAAATGGACTCGTCATTACAAAATTAAAAATATCACCATTTATTGTAACCCTGGCTATGATGGTGATCGTACGCGGCATTCTCTTCGTCTGGACGGAAGCCACCCCTTTCCGGAATTATATGAAGAGTAATTTCGGATTTCTCGGTCAAGGGCGTATTTTGAACGTACAGTTTCCTGTTATCGTAGCGGTGGTTCTGTTTGTTATCCTCCTGTTCCTCTATCGCAGAATGAAGTTTGGCCGCCACATCCTGGCCCTTGGGAGCAGCGAGGAATCGGTACGTGTATCCGGACTCCATGTAGATAAGTTGCGGATAAAAGTCTACGCGTTATCTGGCGTGATTGCTGCCCTGGCCGGTATTCTTCTTGCCTCGCGTCTCACCACCGTGCAACCGGAAATGGGCAAGAACTACGAGTTGGAGGCATTAGTTGCCGTCATCATCGGCGGAACAAGTTTAGCGGGCGGAAAAGGAAGTCTGACCGGAACTGTGCTCGGAACCCTTATATTATTCTTGATTAAAAACAGCTTGAATCTCTTAAACGTAGATCCGTTCTGGGAAACGATCGTTATAGGCGTCATCATTCTGGTTGCCGTATCTGTGAATTTTTGGGGCGAATTATTCCGAAGCAAACATGTGAAAAGTACGTAGGACGTTTGTTCGCAGCCACTAGCTATGGGGGAAACCATAATAGACACTGCCCGAGAAGCTAGTGCCAACAATGTGAAGGAGGTGAAGTCGTTTTATTGAAACTTGGCCGGATGCAAATGGTTCAAAAAATTGAGGAGGTCGAAAGCATGTTCTTAAAAAGTATGATCATGAAAACAACAATGATCATCGCACTGGTAACAACCATGATCCTGTCTGGTTGTACCGACAATGAGGAAGCATCGTCCAAGCCTGCAGACCAAGCCGATGACACTTCTCCCAGCGGTAAGTATTATCAGTGGGGAGATCAGAACTTCGAGAATTTCGTGAAAAAGGTAGCGGATGGTAAAACGCTTAAAATTGGATTTACACCGCCTTACGCTACTGAATACTACGAGATTATGACGGGCGGAGCCTATACGATGATCAATGAATTAAGCGATCGCTTTGGCGTCAAGATTGAGTTCGAAGCGGCTCCGCCCAAGGATTTTCAGTCCGTGGAAGCACAAGTGGCAAGCATTGAAAACTGGACTGCCAAAAAATTCGATGCCGTCCTGGTTTGTTCAGCAGGGGATTTTGATTCGATGAATGCCGTCTATCAAAAGGCTATGGATCAAGGAACCTCGATTTTTATGTTCAACATGCCGGCTGAGATGTGGCCCGAAAGCGCTTTAAAGGCGACTTCTGTCATTACCTATAACAACCATTACCAGTCCGGATATGCAGTAGGGAAGTATGCGGCAGAAAAGTTGAAAGGAAAAGGTAAGATTCTATTGGTTTGGGGCCTGCCGGGACACTGGTCTACTTCACGGAAAAACGGATTTCTTGAGGCAATAAAGCAGTATCCTGACATGCAAATCGTTGGGGAGCAACGTGGCGATTATGTTCGCGACAAAGGGATGCAGGCTGCAGAGAACCTACTCCAAGCCCATCCTGATGTGAATCTGATCTATGGAGAAAATGAAGAAATGGCTCTTGGAGCGGTATCGGCTGTGGAATCGCGTGGCCTGAAGTTTTGGGATGGCAAGGAGGGAATCATGGTCATCGGGGCAGACGGTCTTAAATCAGGTTATGACTCCATTCGCGAGGGAAAGCTGACCGCAACGGTTAACGTAAATCCGGTTGATAATGGCAGGGAGCTGATTAAAGCGGTCTTTTTGACTAAAATTCTAGGGTATAATATCGCTAAAGTTCAGAATATTCCAACTAATGTCGTTGATAAATCCAATTTAGATATTACGCTAGCCTATACAGATTGGGCCCTTGGTACAAAACGGAAATAACAACGTAAAGCACAACGAGAACCGTCAAGATCCGGACGCAGCCATCCAGGCTCGCAGCCCGTAGGCGGCAGGCAAGGACGTTATAGACAGCTCGATGCGGTAAAGTGTGAAATCGCGGAGCTCTTTAAAGGGGGTGGCAGTCATGTGACCGCTAGTCA
>NZ_BCPS01000074.1:0-63652 GCF_016586185.1 Paenibacillus sp. EPM92 | reverse complement strand
GGATCACATGCGGCTCTCTAAGCCTATGGTCGATCTTGTCCGCGGGGCGTACGAGTCCGGGAAGTTGACGGCGGCTATCTGCCACGGCGGATGGATGCTCGCGTCAGCGGGTGCGGTACGCGGGCGGCGGGCGACGGGCTATCTGCCGATTCGCGACGACGTGGTGAACGCCGGGGGCGAGTGGGTAGATGCTGAGGTCGTGTGCGACGGGAACGTGATTACGTCCCGGACGCCTGAAGATTTGCCGGCCTTCGCCCGGGAGATCGTCAAGTACCTGGAACGGGCATCGGTGAGCAGCGGCGTCTAAGCAGGCGCGTGCGACGGTGCGCATTGCAGCGATGGACGAGAACGAGTACCGCTGACCGTCCGAAGCATTAGGCGGTAATGTGAAAGAGGAAAACAACCAAACCCGCGAAGTCGATAGGTTAGCAGCCTTAACCATCCATTTCGCGGGAACCAAATCGTCTAGAAAGGGAAGATATATATGACGTATTTTAAGAAGCCCGACCCGGTCGACGTGTGTATCGTGGGGGCAGGTGCCACCGGCGGCACTACCGCAAAGGTTCTGGCAGAAGCAGGCTTGAAAGTAGTGGTGTTAGAGAAAGGTCCCCGGATGAAGCCGGAGAACTTCTCGGGTGATGAACTTAAGTATGTTAACCGGAACTACCTTTGGCCAGACCCGAAGATCAGCCCGAGGACTGTGCGAGCGGATGAACAAGCTGAAGCGAAGCGGTTCCAGTTTTCCCCTACGCCGCAAATGGTCGGCGGAGGTACGGTGCATTGGGCCGGATGGGTCCCGCGTCCGTTGGAATGTGACTTTAAGATGCATTCTCTGCATGGTGATATTGAGGGTGCCGACCTTGCGGATTGGCCTATCACCTATGATGACCTCGAACCCTACCTCACCAAGGTGGAGTGGGAGTTCGGTGTCTCCGGTCTTGCTGAAGCAAACAAGTATGAACCACGGCGGAGCAAAGGGTATCCTACTCCACCGTTGCAGCCGACACGGTTTGGGAAGAAATTCTACGAGGGGAGCAAGAAGCTCGGGATAAACGCGTTCCCGATTCCTCATGCCCTCATTACGAAGCCTCATAAGGGGAGGACTCCATCGAACTACACAGGGTTCTGGAATCAGTACGGCGACCCGGGAACCACTCGGTCGAGTACATTGACCTCCTTCATTCCCGAAGCCCTGGCGACAGGAAATTGCGAGCTGCGAACCGGGTGCCATATCCGTGAAGTCACCCTAAACAAAGATGGCCGTGCCAAGGGAGTCATCTACATCGATTTGGAGGGGCGCGAGGTCGAACAGGAAGCCAGCGTCGTGGTTTTATGCGGCGGTGCTATAGAATCGACGCGGCTGCTGTTGATGTCCAAATCCAATCTATTCCCGGACGGCTTGGCCAATAGCAGTGGACTGGTCGGGAAGTACGCGACTTTCCACGAATATGCGTTCGCTACCGGTCTCTTCGACAAGGAGTTGCACGATCCCCTCTACGGGTTTGCCGGTCACTATATCAGTGGAGGCTCGATGCAGTTCTACGAGACCGATGAGAAACGGGGACACATCGGCGGTTGTATCCTTGCGGCGTCACAAGTAGGACACCCCATCAACTGGGTTTTCCCGGATAGGCCGGAGTGGGGGATGGCCATGAAGGATGCGGACCGCGACTTTTACAACTACTCCATGAAGATCGGGATTATCCTTCAGGACTTGCCTCAAGAGTCCAATAGAGTGGATCTTGACCCCAATGTTACGGATGCCTGGGGGTTACCGGTTGCGCGGATCACGTACAAACCCCACTCGAACGATATTCGCATGGCGAATTGGATGGTCGACAAAAACGCGGAGATTCTCGAGGCAGCGGGGGCGTCGAAGACCATCAAAGTTGTTCCCGAAAACTCGTTGACCGGCAATACTTGCCACCAACACGGAACTGCGCGGATGGGCAACAATCCCTCCAAGAGCGTGCTGAACAAGTGGTGCCAGGCGCACGATGTCGATAACCTCTACATCCTGGATGGGAGTAGCTTCCCGACGTCCCTAGGGGTCAACCCGACGCTCACAATGATGGCCAACGCTTGGCGTTGTTCCGAATATATCGCCGGAGTCCATGCCAAGGGTCGCGAGGATCAGCATTCCATCGGGTCTAAATAGAGATTTGGAAATAGACGGATCTTCTATTAAATTGTTGGGGCGATATCGATTTGTCAAGTTTGTTTTCCCCCCTGAATGGGGGAGCTAATGCGGAAAATTATGTTCCGAGAGACTATTCTAACAAAGGGGAGTGTGTCCCATGACAAGTAAAGCAGATTGGACCGTTATTGGGTCTCCGGTGGATTACGAGACCGACAAGCGCTTATTCTTCGATCAGCACGAGTGGGAGACGATCGAAGCCGCATCAGCCCGGATCATACCGACAGATCATGATCCAGGCGCCCGGGAGGCTGGCGTAGTCCGATTCATCGACCGTTACATTTCCGGCATAGACTACATCTACGCATCGGCCGACGGGAGCGGGTTTCTGCAGATAGAGGGTAGAGAGGCCGACGCATGGCGGGAGCGCATCGCCGAGATGCAGGAGACTTACCGTGAAGGGATCCGGAAGCTTGACAAGATCTCTCAAGAGAAGTTCGGTACAGCTTTCAAGGATTTGAACGAGGACCAGCAGGATGAGGTTTTGGTAACTATTTCAGGGAGGCCGAAGCCGCAGCCCATTAGCCTCACTTCTACTGAGAGTGAACACGCTACCTTTCTCCAGGGTACGTTCGACGAGGGCATGGACTTCTTCAGTGCTTTGGCGCTCCACACCCGGCAAGGGTACTATAGCGACCCGGTCTACGGGGGCAACAAGGAGAACGTCAACTGGAAGGTTATCGGCTTTCCCGGCCCTAAATCCTTGGCCGATACCAATAGCTGCGAGTTCAGCGTAAGGGATGTTTATGTCCAAGATTTCGACTGGGCCGATTTGATCCCTTTCCTGAAGGAGAAACAAGGAGAGTAAATGTTGGGGTGGAACCAGGAGCATCTGGTCCACCATGTCCTGTGTGAAACGTAATGAGTTGCTAGTAAATACGAGGATGGTTGCAATCGGCAAGGCCTCGGGCATGACTATTACAAGTCGATTTACTTCGCGTATAGGCTGCGGTGACGGTAGGTGTACTATCACCTGCCGCACTAAGCGCCGTTAGATTTGACTCCGCAGGATGGCATAGATGGGCGTTCGCTTCAAACTTCTTCCAGATTACGATCGATTTTGCGGCAATGGCATTAAAGAAGACCTACGTCAAATAGCTTCTACAACTGCTTCTACAAAGAACCTGGAATATTCTGTTAGTTATTTGGTAGGGCGTAGAATAACAAATCCCCTGCTACAGTAGGAGGATTAAGTTTGGATGGGTTAAGAAAAACCTTGTCCTGCCTCGGCGAATGCCGGGAGGCTATCACTTATTCGAGGAGGTCATGATATGCCCGACTACTTCCAGAAAGCGTGCATTTCAACAGAACTTGCACATCGGTTACTTGCTGCTGCAGAACAAAAAGCTCAAGAAATAGGTAAGTCTTTTACGATTGCGATTGTTGATGAAAGTGGTGTTTTGAAGTCATTCAGTAGAATGGACGGGGCTCCTGTAGTAGGGATTCAAATTGCTCAGGATAAGGCTTATACAGCTGCCGGCTTCCAGTTTCCAACTGATGTCTGGAACAAAATCATTAAAGATGATCCTGCTTTGGCTGCCGCTGCACAGACTGGTATAGACCGTTTAGTTATTTTTGGCGGCGGTTATCCAATCAAAGTTGATGATCAAGTCATAGGCGGTGTCGGTGTTAGTGGCGGGCATTATACTGAGGATATGGAAGTTGCTAAAGCAGCATTAAGCATCTTGGAGTAAGTTCCTTGCGGAACGATACATACGTTCTGGCTATGCACACTGCTCAGGAAATCACTTCCCATGCGAACATATGTGTGGTATGCTGAGTCTATCGAACATACGTTCGGGGTGTGAGTCATGGCCACAGTAGCAGAAATGACCTTGATGCAATTCCAAAAAGAATTTTGTACATAAGAAGACTGTGAATCTTACTTGGCTTCTCAGCGCTGGCGGGAAGGATTTCGTTGCCCGAGTTGTGCACATGATCAGTATTACTATATCCAAACGAGAAAACTGTTTGAATGCCGAGCGTGCCGCCATCAAGTTTCTTTAACGGCAGGGACTGTCATGCATAAAACGAAGCTGCCGCTGCTGACTTGGTTTTGGGCGATTTACTTAGTCGTCAAGGATAAACGCGGTAAGTCTGCATTATCCTTAGCCGGAGAACTCGACATCAATTACCGCACGGCTGCCCGATTGCTTCGCAAAATTCGCGAAGCCATGAAGCAACGCGATGCCAGTTACCAGTTAACCGGACTCGTGGAGATGGATGATGCTTACTTTGGCGGACGTAAGAAAGGTAAAGACGGCCGCGGCACCACGAAAGCGAAAGTAGCGATTGCCCTTTCCACGGATGAACAAGGCAGGCCGCGACATCTGCGGATGCAAGTCATCGATAGTGTTTCGATCGATGAGATCCATCGTGTAGCTGAAAGTTGCATTGCCAAAGGTTCAACCATTCTTTCCGATGGCCACATTTCTTACAAACAGTTAAAAACCATCGGCTACAAGCACGAGTCGAAAAACTTTTACAAAGAAGACGAAGAGACTTTTTTGAAATGGCTGCATACGATTATCAGCAACGCAAAAGCCTTCATTGAAGGTACGTTCCATGGACTTGGTAAAAAATATTTGCAGACGTATTTGGATGAATTCTGCTACCGATTTAATCGTCGCTTTGTCCCTAAGCAATTGTTCGGACGACTGTTAAACGCTTGCCTTTCTACTGGCCCGTTTAGCGTTGCCTGAGATATGTGCATATCCAGAACATATGCTCGTATTGACTGGGCGTTGGGCGTACATTGAAAAACGAGAGCATCACCTGCTGAGGTGGATGCTCTCGTTCGTTTATTCGCCCTTGGAAACCAGACTTAGGAAGCGGGTGTGATGGTGATCGTTTTTTTGTTGTCGTCCCAGTGTACGTTAGCTCCGAGCGCTTCGCTGACAAACCGTAAAGGGACCATCGTGGTCCCGTTCATTATTCTGGGGGCCGCTTCCAACGTTTGATCCTGACTCTTGATCTTGGCGCTGCTGTTGTCAATTTGAAGCCAGACTGACGTCGCTCCTTTGTTGGCTGTGACTGATTGATCGCCGGCGTTCCAGAGCACTTCAGCTCCAAGCTTCTCAAAAATAGCCCGCATAGGCACCAGGGTGTTACCGTTGACGATGACCGGCGGCTGTTCGAAGATCAGATAATCCCCGTCTACGACTACCGTAATCCAGTCATCCAGGATTAAAGGTTTAAATTCGATGCCTGTGCCGGTCAGCCTCTCCCGCGCTGCGGAAACTTCAGCAATGGTTCTCTCGCGTTGCTGCAGAATCGCATGCTTGACGTTTAACCAGGCGTCACGTATGTCTCGCAGTGACTCGTTCTTTCGGTTTTGGACACTTCGCTGGGTGTCGCTGATCCGCTTGTTCATATCCGCTTCCGCTTGAACAAGAGCCTCCGCCATCAGCTTTTCCGCCTCGGCCTTTGGCAGGTCGCCGTCGTCATAGCGGTCCATAATGCTGCCTGCGCTGTGAATAGACGATTCATCGTCAAACCGGTCCATTACGCTACCCGCCGAGTCGGGGTTCACCTCATCGTCATACAAATCCATGGCGCTGCCTGCCGAATCGGGGTTGAGTGTGTCATCATAAAGATCCGCAGCATCGCCTGCCGAATCAGGATTTAAGCTGTCCTCGAAAAGATCCATTGGGCTGCCTGCGTCGTTCGGATCCATCGTGTCCTCATAGAGATCCATCGGACCCCCTGCCCGGTTCTTGTCAGTCGTCCTCACATAGTCTCTAAATGCATTGCTGCTTTCCTTGTAGCTTTTTTTCAACTGCTGGATATCGTTCTCCAGAATGCTTGTCATCCCATCGAGGTCTGCGTGCGCGACCCGCATAAGCTCGTTATAAACCGACGTCATTTGACCGTGATACGTGTCATACAAATGTCTTTCATTCTGGAGATAAGCCTTGTATATATCCCGATGTTTTTTCTCAAAGGCATGGTATTGATCGCTCATCTGGTTAATGAACGCCGTATCCGCCGCCGAGGCATGGGGGGGAACCGCGCCAAAGCTTAATGTAATAGCAAGTGAGCCGAGCAGGAGCTTAAAGGTTGTACTTGTTCTTTTCATCCTAACCCTCCAAAATAATGTTGATAAAATCCAGAACCATTTGTACTTATGTAAAATCCAACCAATAATGAATTATCATACTATAAATTCTGGAAATAAAAATGGGTATCCAGGGGGATCAAATCTAGTCAATTTTTCATGGTTTGACGATCACCTGAGGAGGTTATCCCGGGTGGCGTGCCTTTATTCCCATCCAGTGCTCGAATGCGATGTCGAATGGCAGCAATTTCCATTGACATATATCCAAGTGCTTAAGTGTGATTTATCATGGCAGACGAAATCCCGGAGCCGCAGATGGGCCGGCAGGATCGTCAGTATGACCGGACGGCAGCAAATGGGATGAAATAGCTTAAAAAATCGCTGGAAATTGCAAATACTTTAGGAGTGCTTCTTGTTATGCTTAAGCTAGTTCCTAAATCTGGAGAGGTAGAAGGTGAGATGATGAATCGTACTTTGTCGTGAAGACATCGTAGCTTGCAGACCGCAAAATCATCAAGGAGTCCCGAAAGGAGGTAGTCGATTGAGAAAAAAAGGTTCGGTTACATATTCGCACATTCGAAAGGCGCTGGCTTACGTCCTCATTAGTAGTATGATGCTGGCCCTAATGCCGCCGATTCCGCTGGCCGCAGCTGTCGGGGAGCCGCTAGCCGTGTTCCGGGAAGATTTCAACGACGGGAATGCCGACGGCTGGAAGGCTTACGGATCGGCAGATGCCGCAAACCGGGGAAGATGGCAAGTGAATGAAGCCAGGCAATACACGGTAAACGGTTCACCCGGAGCCAAGGTCATTGCCGAACATACAAGCTTCGCCGACTTGATCTATGAAGCTGATTTTCAAGTTGGCGGCATTCATTCGGATCAGAGCGGGCTTATATTCCGGGTCACAAATGTAAGTGATAACGTTGCGGATGGCTACAACGGTTATTTCGCCGCCTTGCGCGTGGACAAGAAAGTCATGCTGGGCCGTGTGACGGGCAACAATGAGTGGAGGGAGCTCACGACAGCACCGATTGACTCCGCCAACGCGCATCTGAAGGTGATCGCGGTGGGCAACCGGATTCAAGTCTTTGTGAATGACATGAACACGCCTAAGATCGACTTCACGGACAATGACGGCAAGCAAATAACGTCTGCAGGCGCCGTGGGCTTAAGAACCTGGTGGGGAACCTCGGTGATTGACAACATTCAAGCGAAGGCCTATGCGGCGCAAACGACGGCGGAGCCCGAGTTTCTTACGACCGGCGGGACGTACGCCTCCGAGCAGCTCGTGGCGTTAACCGCAGGCACATCGGAAGCCACGATCCGCTATACGGTCGACGGAAGCGCGCCGAATCCGACATCCCCCGTCTATTCATCCCCGATTTCCATCGCAACGACGACCCTTATCCAAGCTTATGCGGAGAAGGCGGGGGAGACGGTTTCTGATGTCGTTAGCGCGCATTACGTCATAGCCGGTCAGGAGCCGGTGTTTACCGAAAACTTCGACGACGGAAATTCGTCGGGCTGGACGACGTATGCCGGTCAACAAACCGGAAGCTGGACGGTTTCGCAGGATGTTTACGCGTATCAGGTCACGAATCCGCGCGGTGACAAGGCCGTGGTGGATGCGGTGTACGCCGACTTCCAGCTGGAGGTTGATCTGAATCCGCAAGGGACGCTTCAGGACAGCGGGGTCATCTTCCGCGTAAGCGACCCGGGCCATGGCGCGGATAAGATGAACGGCTATTATGCAGGTCTGAATACGGCGGGGTTCCTGATTGTCGGCAAAATGAACTCGGCCGGCAATGGCGGTCAGGGAAGCTGGACCGGTATATCCCAAACGGTGGCGGATGTGAAGCCAAACGAATTTAACCGGCTCAAGGTCGTGGCGCTCGGCACCCGCTACTACATTTATTTGAACGGCAAGCTCGTCACCGCCTTCACGGACGAAACCTATCCGTCCGGAACGATCGGACTGCGCGCATGGAACGACAACAAGTCGGCCGTGTACGATAATGTATCGCTCTTGAGCCTGACGAAGGTGACGTCCCAAGCGAAAGCGCCGGTCTTTATCCCCGGCGGGGGGACATTCAAGGGCTCGCAAACGGTTATGATCCTAAGCCCTACACCCGGGGCCACCATCCATTATACGACAGACGGGAGCATGCCTAATACGAGCTCGCCTGTTTACGGCTCGCCGTTGACTGTCACACAAACGACCGTGCTGAGAGCCTACGCGGTGAAAGAAGGAATGCTCGATTCGTCGACGCAAACGTCTGTGTTTACGAAGGAAGAACACAGCTTTACGGAAGACTTTAATGACAAGCAAGCGGACGGCTGGACGACCTACGGCGGCGTATGGAATGCAGCCGACGGCGCTTACCGCGTGAACAAAGGCGCCGGCTTCAAGTCGGTCGCGGAAGGCACTGACTTTGCCGATTTCATCTATGAAGCCGACATTACACTCCAAGACGGCGTCAACAACGATAACGCCGGGCTTATTTTCCGCGTAAGCGATCCGAGCAACGGAGCCGACAGCATGAAAGGCTATTATGCCGGCCTTGGGGTGAACGGCCGCGTCCAGCTGGGTCGTTTAAGCAACAGCTGGACGGAGCTCGCATCGATTATGTACCCGGTGCAGCAAAATAAAACGTACCGCTTGAAAGTGACGGCTTTAGGCAGCCAAATCGATATTTATGTCGACGGCGAGCATATCGTCAGCGCAGTTGACAGCGTTTACACCACAGGGGCCATCGGCGTACGGTCGCATTGGGTGAACGCAGGCTACGATAACATCCGCGTACAAGACGCAGGCGCAGTCGTGCAGCCGACCTATGATTGGTCGTGGGTGAAGGGCGCGGTATTCGTACCGACCCATGCGGTCAACCAGCTGCAGCAGTGGGATGCGTACAATCATGAGGTAAACGACCGGGAGCTTTCGTATGCTCATACGTACGGGATTAATTTCGTACGGGTATTTTTGCACAACCTGCTGTGGAAGAACGACAGTGCAAAGCTGCTCGCCAATCTGGAGGATTTTCTGCAGCTGGCCGATAAGTACGGCATCAAGGTGGAGATCGTGTTCTTCGACGACTGCTGGGACGATCATCCGGTGCCGGGACCGCAGCTGCCGCCAAGGTACGGCGCTCATAACAGCCGCTGGGTAGAGGCCCCGGGGGATGACATCAAAGCGAACTACGCCGCGAATAAGGATGATTTGAAAAGCTATGTGCAGGGCATTGTCAATGCGCATAAGAACGATCCGCGAATCGCCTTCTGGAACATCTATAACGAGCCGAGCAACGGCGAAAGCGGACTGATGGACCAAATTACGAAGCAAATCATGAACGATTCGCGGATTTGGATCAAGGAAACCGGCTCCAGCCTGCCGGTATCGTCGACGGGGGCCCAATTCTCGGGCGGCCCAACATCGGATTTTATCACATGGCATCCGTATGAATCCGATTACCCGACGCCGTTTGGCATAAGCAAACAAATTTTGGCCGATGAAACGATGAACCGGCTGACGCAATCGGTACCCGGCGTCGTGCGGCATTATGGGGACCAAGGCATCGGGTTCGTCATGTGGGAATTCGGCATCGGCCGGGATAACACCCGCTTCCCATGGGGATCGGATGTGACTCCGCTGACTTCAGAGCCGGAGGTTCCGTTCCACGGCATCGTTTACCCTGACGGGCATCCGTGGGATGTCAACGACATCAAGGCGCTCACCGGACCGGCCTTCGACACGCTGCCCGTGTTTCAGGTGAAGTACTTTAAAGACGCGAGCTTCACAACCTTGGCTAAATCTTCGATCACGCCACGTGTTGACTTCGATCTTGGCGACGAGAAAGGAACCGGCTCGCCCGATCCGACGGCGGGCATCGGCGAGGACCAATTTTCGATCCGTTGGGTCGGCTCCATCAAGCCGGTTCAATCGGGCGTGCATACGGTCTATGTCGACAGCGATCATCTGGCAGGGGTGTGGATCGGCGATACGAAGGTCGTCGACAAGACGAGCGGCGGCAGGGAGGAAGTCAGCGGCGACATCGCGCTGAACGCCGGACAAACGTACACGGTCCGCATCGAGTATGCGCATGCGGCGGGAGACGCCAGTATGCATGTGCGATGGTCCGGACCAGGCTTGGCGAAGCAGGTCATGCGGCCGGTTTATACGGGCAAAAGCGTTCAGTCGGTCATGCTGGATACGCCTTCCTTCAGCCTGAAAGCGGGCGAAACGAAAAAATTGAACGCAGTGGTGGAACCGATCGACGCCTCCAACCAGCAGTTGCTTTGGAGCTCCAGCAATACCGGGGCAGCCGCTGTCGACAGCACCGGACTCGTCCGGGGTGTGAACAAGGGCACAGCTACAATAACCGTAACCGCGGCAGACGGGGGAGCGACGGCGACCTCCGAAGTAACGGTTAGCGCCGGAACGACTTTCGTGAACCCGATCGTACCGGTTTCCGGCGGTGCGGGCGCCGCTGACCCGAGCATCGTATTCAAGGACGGCTTCTACTATTACGTGAAGTCCGACAGTGATTCGTCCCTTCAGGTCGCCAAGGCCAGGCGGCTTCAGGATATCGGCACTGCGCCGCGTGTAACGGTATACACGCCTCCGGCCGGGGAGCCGTATTCGAAGGAGCTATGGGCGCCGGAACTGCAGTATGTCAAGGGCAAATGGTACATATACTTTGCGGCGGACGACGGCAACAACGCCAATCACCGCATGTATGTACTTGAGGGCAATTCACAGGATCCGCAAGGCACGTATACGTTGAAGGGTAAAATCGCCGACGCCTCGGATAAATGGGCGATCGACGGGACCGTACTCGAGAAGGACGACGGTTCCATGTATTTTATCTGGTCCGGATGGGAAGGCGATGTCAATGAGAAGCAGAACATTTACATCGCGCCGATGAGCGATCCGTGGACCATCAGCGGATCGAGGGTACAGCTGTCCACCCCGGATCAGCCTTGGGAACGCATAGGTACGCCTTATATTAATGAAGGGCCGGAAATTTTGAAGAAAGACGGCAAGCTGTTTATCGTCTACTCGGCCAGCGGCAGCTGGACGGACGAATACAAGCTGGGTCTGCTGACAAATTTGGACGGCGATGTATTGAATCCGGCATCCTGGACGAAGTCCGGTCCTGTATTCAGTCAAGCGCCGGGCGCTTTCGGGCCTGGTCACAATACCTTCACGACGTCCCCGGACGGAACAGAGGAGTGGATCGTCTACCATGCCGACCTGAGGTCGGGCGGAAGCTGGGGCAATCGCAGCGTGCGAGCCCAGAAGTTTACATGGAATGCGGACGGTACGCCGAACTTCGGAACTCCGGCTGCCTACGGTTCGCCGGTGGAGCAGCCATCCGGTACACCGGAGGTCGAGCGCTACCACTACGAAGCGGAGTACGGCGAGCTGCTGGGAACGGCTGAAATCCGCAACAGCGCTGACGCTTCGGGAGGCAAGGTTGTCGGTCGCTTGGACAACACGGGCACCGACGGCGTAATCTTTCATGTGAATGTGGAGCGGGCAGGCACGTACTCCCTGATCGTGATGGCAGCCAATGGCACCGCAGGCGGAGCTGCGGCGCAGCACGACGTATCGGTTAACGGTGCGGCTTCTCAAGTCATCAGCTACCGCAATTACGGCTGGGAGCGCTATAACCCGACGTCGATCGATATCAGCCTGAATGCGGGCGCGAACACGATCAAACTTACCAAAAGAAACCATTTCGCGGAGCTTGACAGCATCATTCTGGAGGCGCTGGAAAGCAGCGGTTCGGCTGTTCCGGTAGAGAGCGTTATGCTCGATAAGACGGCTTTAACGCTGGCTCAAGGGGAAACCGCTGCTATCGTGGCCGCAGTTAGACCGCTTGCCGGCACGATGAAGCAGTTGACCCTGACATCGTCGAATCCGGAGGTGGCGTTAGTCACGGAATCCGTAGTCGATTCGGCTACCGGCAGCACGACCTTGTTCATTAAAGGTCTGAAGCCGGGAACGGCTGCCGTGAAGGTGGCAAGCGCCGGAAATCCGGCTCTGTTCACGGAGGCCGTAGTTACCGTACGGGGCTTGCCGAGCGAGCCTGATCTGACCGGCTTTCAGGTGGACTCGTTTGACAACGCCGCGCTGAGCGGTGAATGGTCGATTTTCCAAGAAAGCCCGGGCGACTGGAGCTTGACGCAAAATCCGGGAGCGCTGACCATTCATACGACGCCGACCGATGTATATCAGGACAATAACAGTCAAAACAACGTGTTCCTGCGCAATCCGGGAAGCGGCGATTTCGAAATCGTAACGAAGGTCACGGCGCCGATCGCCAAAAATCATCAGCAGGGCGGACTGTTTATCTGGCAGGATGCCGATCATTTCGTGAAGCTGGCCCATGTCTGGGTGAACGGAGCAACCATCGAAACGGCCTATGAGATCGGACGCAGCTACAAGAAGCCGGGCAATCCCGCTGCACATCCCGGCGGCGACACGATTACCCTGAAAATCAGAAAGCTGGGCAATGTGTATACGACGTATTATTGGAACGGGTATGAATGGCTTCAAGCCGCCGATCCGGTAACCGCAACTCTGACCGATATTAAGGTTGGTTTGTTCGCCAACAATATTGTCGCGACAAATGATCGCATCGATGCCAAATTCGATTATTTCGCGATCCGGGCCATTCAAGGCGGGGTGAAGCTCGATCCGAAAAAGGTAACGCTGCGGCCGGGCGGGAACGTGCAGCTGACGAATCTCGGCGCCAGCGGGAAGGAGCTTCACTGGAGCTCGTCGAATCCGTCGATCGCGGCCGTTACGAGCAGCGGTTGGGTTGAAGCGAAGGCACCGGGCCGTACGGTAATCAAGGCGGCATCGGTGAATGGAGACTTCTGGGATCAAGCGGTGGTGACCGTTGAAGATACCGCTCTGCCATCGGGCGTGCTGTTTACGGATGATTTCACTGACAATGCCGCTGACGGCTGGTCGACTTACGGCGGGGTATGGACGGCGGCCGAAGGGCGGCTTTCCGTGAAGGCCGGAGCCGGTCATAAGGCGCTGTTTGACGGACAGAGCTTTACGGACTTCATGCTGGAGGCGGATGTGCATATCGCCGGCGGGAATGAAGCAGGGCTTCTTTTCCGGGCAACTAGTGCAGAGATTGGAGCGGATGCGTACGAGGGCTACTACCTTGGGATCAGCGCAGCCAATCAATCTGTGGTCCTGGGCTCGAACTCGGGAGGAACATGGACGGAGCTTGCGTCCAGGAAGCTTCCGGTCGCAGCCGATGAATGGGTGCATCTGAAGGTGATCGCACGGGAGGATCATCTCCAGATTTATGTCAATGACAATCCGCTGAACGTAAACGGGTATCCGAAGTTCGATCTGTTGGAAGCTTCCCATTTGGCCACAGGCCGGATCGGCTTCCGCACCTGGAATGCGGATGCGGACTTTGACAATGTAAGGGTAACCTCGATCGACGAAAGCGGGCTTCCGGCAGGTCCGACCTACACGAATGCCGTGCTTCCGGGCGTCGCCGATCCGTTTATCCTGAAGCATGACGGCATGTACTATTTGTACGGAACGAATACGGCCGATTGGCCGAACATGCCTAACGGAATCAAGGTGTATTCTTCCCCGGATCTCGTGAATTGGACGGCGCATGACGGCTGGGCGCTGCATAAGGACCATTCATGGGGCGATAAACAATTCTGGGCGCCGGAGGTCGTCGAGAAGGACGGCATCTTCTATATGTACTATGCGGTTCAGGAACGGCTTGCGGTCGCCACCAGCACTTCGCCGCTCGGGCCGTTCGTGCAGGAGGTCCAGCAGCCGCTGCATCTGAATACGCCGGAAATCGACGCGCACATCTTCACCGACGATGACGGCAAACGTTATATGTACTTTGTCCGCTTCAATAACGGCAACGAGATCTGGGTTGCCGAGCTGAACGACGATATGAAGAGCATCAAGGAAGATACGTTGAGGTTCGTATTCCGCGCTACACAGACGTGGGAGTTGAGCCAGAAGGCACCGGTGGCGAACATCAACGAAGGACCTTTTGTCCTGAAGCATAACGGGCTGTATTACTTGACCTATTCCGGCAACCATTTCGAGAGTCCGGATTATGGGGTAGGCTATGCGACAGCGCCGACGCCTACAGGCCCTTGGACCAAGTACGCGTACAATCCCATCATGAAATCGAACGCCATCGTGCCGGGAGCGGGACATCATTCATTCATCGGCTCTCCGGACGGCTCGGAGCTGTTCATGGTGTACCACACGCACTACAAGGCCGGTACGACCGAGCCGAGAAAGCTGGCGATCGACCGCGTGCATTTTGTGCCGCAGCCGGGAGGAATCGACGCTTTGGAGGTCTGGGGACCGACAATTACACCGCAGCCGGTGCCTTCCCATGCCAAAGCACAGTCCGTGTTGGCAGGCGCAGCGTCTACGGCAGGGGGCATGGCCTTCGACCTGACCTTCGGTCTAAGCGCGGTGACGACGGTTGACTTCGAGCATATGAATGCGCTTGATGTGACCGTAAGCTTCGATCCGAGCCAGGTTGAGCTTAAGGATGCCGCAGCTTTGCGTGAAGGCATAGCGATCGTAGAGAAGAGGCTGCTTGCACCGGGCAAGGTCCGCATCTTGGCGGCGGCGCTCGGCGCCGGACTCCCGGCGAACGGCGACTGGCTCAAACTGACGTTCCAGGCGCTGCCTGTCGCGGAAGCGTTGCAGACCGTCGTTTCGGTAAGCGGCATTGCCATTGCGAATGAAGCAGGCGCCGAGCTGATGGCGAAGGGCGCCTCGCACAGTCTGCAAATTACGGCGAAGGCGGCAAGCAAGGAAGCGCTGGTTCAGGCGATCGCAACCGCACAAGCGAAGCATGACGGCGCATGGGAAGACAATCGCCATGGCGCTTATGTACCGGGCTCCAAGGCGACGCTCCAGGCTGCCATCGACCATGCGGCTGCAACGGCGGTGAACGCGGAAGCTACGCCGCAGCAGATAACCGAGGCGCTGCGGACCGTATCGGAGGCGCTGGCCGCTTTCGAGTCGAAGAGAATCGATGCCAATCTGAACGGCTCAGGCGGGATTACCGTCGGAGATCTGGCTTTAACGGCGGCGTCCTACGGCAAGCAATCCGGTCAGCCCGGATGGGATGAGCAAGCGATGAAAGCGGATGTGAACTACAACGGCAAGGTGGACATTGAGGATCTGGTGATTGTAGCCAGAGCTATGCTGGATTAGGAATGAAGCGAAGAGACGCCCGGCGGCTGCACCTGCGGGGCGTTTCTTCGCAAATGGCAGAAGCCTCGGAAGGAGTGACGACCGGTTATGAAACGAATAGGGCTGCCGATTCTGCTGGTGCTGGCGCTGTTGATCACCGGCTTCACCTTGGTGCAGAACCTTAAACTGACGGAGCCGACTGGCTTCGATCCCGCCCGCAAGATCGATGCCAAAGCGATGGAGCAAATCTTGATGACGGCTGAGGCGCCGAAGACGGCTTCACAGCGTAGGCATTCCGGCGTCCAAGCGCCTTCTTTTACATTGAAGACGTTGGAGGGCGAAACGGTAACGATCGGCGGATCTAGGAACCGGCCGGTGCTGATCCATTTTTGGGCCAGCTGGTGCGAGGCGTGCGCGGTGGAGGCTCCCACGTTGAAGCGGCTGCATGAGCAGTACAAGGATCATGTGGACTTTTACGGAATCAACGTCTCGACGGAAGAAAAGAACCCCGAGCGCATCTCGGCATTCATGCGGATGAACGGCTTAGCCTATCCGACGCTGATGGACGAGAATAAGCGTGCGGCTTATTTATACGAGCTTCATGCACTGCCGACGACATTTCTGATCGATAAAGACGGTTATATCGCCGATACGTTCCATATGGCCGATCCGATAGAGTTCGAGCAGAAGCTGGAGCGCTTGTCGAGCGAATAATGGGGAGGAATGAGGACACATGAGGTTTCAGGCAAGAATCGCGGCGCTTCTGATCCTAACACTGTATGTCAGCCTGCTTCTGCCGGCGGTTCATCTCGAAGCGGCTGCGAAAGCGACCGGCTTTATAGAGGATCATTTTGATCAAAGCTACATCAATGACAATTGGGAGATCATCGAGGGTTCGTGGGCCATCTCATCCGGCAAGCTGACCGTGCCTGCAGGCCGGGGCTACAAGGCTTTGGCCAAGAGCGCGGAGCTGCAGGATTTCACGGTCGAAACGGAGATCAGCCTTGCCAATCGTAACGGGGACGCCGGCCTTTTGTTTCGGGTCGCCGACGCCTCTTCAGGAGCCGACAATGTGAAGGGCTATTATGCGGGAATCAGCGCCGGCGGCACGGGCAGCGTGTTTCTCGGCCGGATGAATAACAACTGGACGGAGTTAAAGCGCTCTTCCATCACGGTGAACCCGAACGTAACCTATCGTTTTAAAGTGACGGCTGCAGGTCCGCTCATTCGCTTTTATGTGAATGACGCCCTTGTGCTGGAGCATACCGATAACAGCTACGCATCGGGGAAAATCGGCGTCCGGATCTATCAATCCGAGGCGATTTACGACAATCTGAGGATCAAGCAACAAGACGAAAGCTTGGCGTTCGAGGATACGTTCGAGGATCCTCCGTCAGTCTCCGGGCTTGAGAAATGGAAGGTGATCGACGGCGTTTGGGGCCTGCAAGCGGGAGGCGTTACTGTGCAAGCCGGAGGCGCTGGTGCGAAGCTGCTGGCCAAGGACGTGGACTTCGGCGACGCCACCGTGGAAACGGAGCTGAAGCTTGCTGCTGCGGATGCGAATGCCGGCCTGCTCTTCCGCGTGGCCGGTGCCGGGCCCGGATCCTCTAACGTTCACGGCTATTATGCCGGATTAAGCGCCGACGGAAATGTGACGTTGGAGCGAATGAACGGCGACCGTACGGTGCTGCAAACGGTGAAGGCGCTGGAACAGGTCGATCCGAACCGGTTGTATCAGCTGAAGGTTGCGACGTACGGTGATCAGATCCAGGTGTATGTAGAGGATATGCACAAGCCCTTGATTACGGTGACGGATGACAGCCCGCAGCGTTTAAAGTCCGGCGGAATCGGCTACCGCGTCGAGCGTGGACAGCCGGTGTTCGATCATTTCATCGCCAGCGAATACGCCGTTCCGGTTGAAGCGTTCAAGGAGCCGGTAGCCAATAAAGCGCCGCTCGTACAAACGCCCTTCGTTTCGCTGCCGCTCGGCTCCGTGAAGGCCGAAGGCTGGCTGCTGAAGCAGCTTGAGCTGATGAAGGACGGAGCGACCGGCTACGCGGAGGATTTGTATGCGGAGCTCGGCAGCAACTCCGAATGGCTGGGAGGCACGGCGCCCGATACGAACTGGGAGCGGCCCGTGTATTATGTGAAGGGCCTGGTAGCGCTCGCTTATACGTTAAACGATCCCGGGCTGATCGCCAAATCGCAAAAATGGGTCAACTGGATGCTGCAGAGCCAGCGCGCGGACGGTAATTTCGGACCGAAGAGCGACAATGACTGGTGGCCGCGGATGGTTGCTATCTATGTACTGAAGGACTATTACGAAGCGACCGGCGATGCGCGGGTGACCGATTTTCTCACCAAGTATTTTCACTATCAGCTCGCGAATCTGGATCAGCGGCCGCTGTTCGATTGGGGGAAAATACGCAATGGCGACAACATGAACGTGGTGATCTGGCTTTACAACCGGACGGGGGATGCGTCATTGCTGCAGCTGGCGGAGAAGCTGAACGCGCAAGGGTTCGATGTGACGGATCTGTTGACGAACAACAAATTTTTGGAACCGGCCCGGACGAACCCGGACAATTTCTATACGCAGCATACCGTAAACGTGAATCAATCGATCAAAACTCCGGCGATTTACTACCAGCTTTCGAAAAACGATGCGGATAAGAACGCCTATGATGCCGGCGTCGCAAATCTGAATCGCTCGCACAATCAAATCACCGGGATCAACGCAGGCACCGAGATGCTCTCGGGTCTGGCATCGACGCAGGGCGTCGAGCTCTGCGCGATCGTGGAGCGCATTCACAGCGATGCGGTGACGGCGATGATCACGGGCGAAGCGTCCGTAGGAGACGCACTTGAAAAGCTGACCTTCAACTCACTTCCCGGCGCGATGAGCAAGGACATCAAGACACATCAATATTACTCGCTTCCGAATCAGATTCAGAGCCGGAATACGGACCACGGCTTTAAGCAGAATTACGACAATGGCACCGTGCAGTCGCCGTTTTCCGGCTTTCCGTGCTGCCGCTTCAATTTACATATGGGCTGGCCTTATTTTGTCAAAGATATGTGGGCGGCAACGAGTGACGGGGGACTTGGCGTGATTGCATACGGTCCGAGCCGGGTATCGGCGAAAATCAAAGGAGCGGATGTGACGATTCGGGAGGCCACGAATTATCCGTTCGAGGACCAGCTTCGGTTTACCGTGGAGCAGGCTTCGGCCAGTGTAGCCTTTCCGCTCAAGCTGCGCATACCGGCCTGGACGGACGGGGCGGCAGTCAAGGTGAACGGGGAACCGCAGCCGGCGGTTACATCCGGCGGCTACTATACGATTGAACGGACGTGGAGCCAGGGCGATACGGTGGAGCTGACGCTGCCGATGAAGCTTCGGATGTCTACGTGGGTGAATAATTCGGTCGGCATCGAACGCGGGCCGCTCGTCTATTCGTTGAAAATCGACGAGAAGTGGACCGAGCAATCGAATCCGGCGCCTCAGGTGACGGAGCCCGGCTTTAAGCAGTACAACATCACGGCAGACAATCCGTGGAATTACGGACTGCTGATCGATCGGGCTCATCCGGAGGCATCGATTCAGGTCGTCACCTCGGAGATGCCGGACAATCCGTTCGAGCAGGCGAAGACGCCCGTGAAGCTGGTTGCCAAAGGCAAGCTGATCCCGACCTGGGGCAAGGCCCCGAACGGCGTGTCGGCGGCAGAGCCGCCGGTAGGGCCGGTTTATTCCGCGGAGCCCACGGTCAACCTGACGCTCGTTCCGTTCGGATCGGAAAATCTGCGCGTGACTTACTTCCCGGAGGTGACCGGGGACGAGAACGTCTCGCCGGCCAAATACGAGGCGGAGCAAGCACAGATCCACAATGCCAAGGTGAATACGAACAACAGTTACGCATCCGCCTCGAGCTATGTCGGCCATATCGATTTTCCCGACAGCTATGTCAATTTCAATGAGGTTGTCGCACCGAAGAGCGGTGTATACAGGCTGTATGTGTGGTATGCGCAGAATACAGGGAATTATCGTCCCGCAACGGCCCGCATCATCGTGAATGACGGGCAGGAGCAACACGTGGATTTGGCGGGGACGATCGGCTGGGGCCGGTTTATGGCGACCAGCGTTCAGGTCGAGCTTCAGGAAGGGATCAACAGCATCAAATTTATGCGGGGAACGGCTGCGGACGCAGGCTTTTACGAGCTGGATTACATCGCTCTTGCTTCAAGGGCTACTGTCGGCACGGACGTTGACAGAACGGCTCTTCAGCAGGCGGCGGCCGACGCACAGACCAAGCACGATGCAGCGGCAGAGGATAACCGGCACGGGTATTACATCGCCGGTGCGAAGGCGGCTCTCCAAAGCTCCATCGAGCAGGCCCGTCTGGTAGCGGCCGATGCGGAGGCAACCGGGGAGCAGGTGAAGAACGCTTACGAAGCCTTGACGGAGGCCGTACAGCGCTTCGAGGCCAAGCGGATCAATGCCAACCTGAACGGCTCAGCCGGAGTTACCATAGGCGACCTGGCGATGGCGGCCCGTTCATACGGGAAGCAATCGAAAGAGGCGGACTGGGATGCGAATGCGGCTAAGGCCGACGTCAACCAAGACGGCAAGGTGGACATGGAAGACCTCGCGATTGTGGCAAGATCGATTTAAGACGAGAAGAAAGGGTGAAGCAGTTCATGAGTATGCGTCGAAAGTGGGCAGCGGTAACGACCGCTCTTAGTCTATGCGCAGCCGTTTGGATCACGCCGGGAGGAGCGGCGGCGGGCAGCCCGGCCTATGAATTGACGGCTTCGCGCACAAGCCTGAACATCGGTCAGGAGCTCCGCGTTACGATAACGGGGGAACAGCTGGTCGATTTGTACGGTTATGATTTGGAGCTGCATTTCGATACGAGCCGGCTTGAATATATCGGGATGTCCACAGGAATAACCGGAGGGTTCAGCATTACGCCGGATCCGAACGTCAGTCCGCCAAGGCTGATTGATGAGAAGCTCGCGCAAGGCGATATTTTGTTCGGCTTTACCAAAACCGGAGACGCTTCAGGACAAAGCGGGCAGGCCACGCTCGGCACGGTCATCTTTAAGGCGAAATCAGCGGGACAGGCGACGGTGACGCTGGGGCGCGTAAAGGTGATACCGGCCGATTCCAAGGCGCCGGCGGTCACCGCGTCGCCTGAACTTGAGGTACGCGCTTCGGTTTCGGGCAGCGGTGAAACCGACGGCGACCCAACGGGGGGAGGCGATACCGGCGGCGGCAGCAGCGGAGGCAATGCCGGACAACAGCCGAATGCCGCCGCGCTAACGGAGGTGGAGGTCAAGGACGGCAAAGCGTCCGTAAGGCTGCCGGAGGGCGCATCGACGGCTATCGTTCCTTTTGACAAGGTATCCGGACATGAGTTGGAGGTTCAAGCGGGACAGCTTGCTATGAAGGTGAAGCCGGAGCTGCTGGCTGCCTTGGCTGCCCGAGCGAACGATTTGAAGGGGGCGACCGTGGAGGTGAAGATGGTTCCGGTAACGGGGCTGGCGGCTCCTGCACCGACTGCGGGAGCCGGAGCCAAGATCAAGATAGCCGGCGTGGTGTATGACCTGCAGGTCACGCTGCGGTCGGCAGACGGTCAGGCGTTTGACGCAGGAATCGTCTCAGGCGGCATTCAGCTCACGTTCACTTACGACGCGTCGACGGTGGACGAATCGCTTCTCGGCGTGTACTATTTCAACGAAGCGACGAAGGCATGGGCGTATGTAGGCGGCACTCTTGAACCCGCTTCCGGACAAATGACGGTAACGCTGGAGCATTTAAGCCGCTATGCGCTGCTGGAACTCGACAAGACCTATGCGGACGTACCCGCTGAGCATTGGGCCTACCGCACCTTGAAGGTGCTGTCTGCCCGGCATGTAGTGAACGGCGTAACGGAAACCGAGTTCCAGCCGAACGGCAAGACGACCCGGGCGGAGTTTGCCGCCATGCTTGTCCGCAGTCTGGAACTGGCGCCAAGCGCTGCGCCGTCGCCTTTCACGGATATCGCGGCAAGCGCTTGGTACGCAAGCGACGTGACGGCCGCCTATCAGGCGGGCATCGTGCAGGGCGTCTCCTTGAACGAATTTGCGCCGGATGCCCCGATAACCCGGGAGCAGATGGCAGCCTTGCTGGTTAGAGCGTATAAGCAGAACGGCGGTCAGGCGACAGGGGCCGGCGGCGGCGGGCTTCTGACGTTTACGGACGGTTCGGAGGTATCGCGCTGGGCTCAGGCAGAGGTGAGCGAGGCGATTGCGCTTGGTCTGATGAAGGGCAAGGGGGCGATGCAGTTCGATCCTGGAGCAGATGCCGTACGTGCGGAGACGGCGCAGGCCATCCTGAATTTGCTGAAGAAGTAACTGTGCCCTGAAAGAGAAGGAAAGATCCCCGATTGCTTGGAGCGGTTGGGGATCGTTTCTATACAGATCATAAAATTACAAAAAAAGAACAGGATATTGTAAATACTTTGTCCGGCCCGTTTTCTACAATAAGAGGGGGGCAGCATTCAATTCAGAAAGAAGGGAGGCTTTACGTTTTGTAAGCGCCATCAAAAAGTCTTGACCATTTCTATGAATCGGAGGTCGTTCACAATCATGAAGTGGAAAAAAACGCTGCGTGTAGGTTTCATTGCCGTCTGGGTGCTCGTGTTTGTTTTGACCAGTTTGCGGGTGCCCGGCCGGGCGCTAGCCGCCGAGAGCGTGACTGCACCCGAGGAAACGCACGGTCTGAAAGCCGAATATTACCTGAATTCCGGAGCCCCTAACTTTACGTTCGGCGAGCTGAAATCAACGATCATCGACCCGAACATCGACTTCGGCAGCCTTGAGGGGGTGTTCAGTGCGCTAACGGGTCGAAACGATCGCGTCAGTGTCCGATGGACCGGCTTTATTCAGCCGGAAACGACAGAGAACTATACCTTTTCGATCATCGGGGATAACGGCTTCCGGTTGTGGATTGACAACAAGCTGTTGATCGATCACTGGGTCGACGATTGGGATAAGGAGCAAACCGGCGCTCCCCTAGCGCTAACCGCCGGGCAGAAGCATGAATTCAAGCTCGAATACTTCGAGAATAACGGCGGCTCCAACCTCCATCTGCGATGGTCCAGTCCCCGTGTGCCGAAGCAGGCCGTCCCGACCCAAGCCTTCTATCCGCCGGCCGGCTTCGATTATGGCGGGACGGTAGCAACGGACGGCTCTACAGCCGAGGTCGTGCTGAGCGAGCCGCTCCAAGAGCTGCCGGCCGGATTGACGGAGCATCTTCGCATTCAGGTGGTGGGCGTCGATTGGCCGATCGCTTCGGCATCGCTTAAGCCCGGCGAACCGCATGTCATCATGCTGAGCTTTGCCTATCCGATTTACTCGAAGGACGTCTGGCTTGTACGTGCAGGCTACGACGGAAAGGGCGGGCTGAACACCCGGGACGGCGCAGCCGTCGCGGCCTTCGATGTCCAGCTGAAAAACCGCTCGACGTATCAAATTACGACCCCTTGGGCGGCCGAAGTGAACCCGGAGAACGTGCTGCCGGACTATCCGCGACCGCAGCTGGTCCGCGGGCAGTGGGCCAATTTGAACGGGGAATGGGAGTTCGAAGCGGCGAAGGAAGACGATGCCGTTCCGACAGGCAGGACGCTGGGGGAAAAAATCCTCGTGCCTTTTGCAGCAGAATCGGTATTGTCCGGGATTAACCGGGTGGAGGACCGGATGTGGTACAAACGGTCGTTTACCGTTCCGGACAGCTGGAGCGGGCAGCGCGTGAACCTCAATTTCGGCGCGGTGGACTATTTGGCTACGGTGTATGTCAACGGCAAGCTTATCGGCAGTCACAAGGGCGGCTACACGTCGTTCAGCTTCGATATTACGGATGCATTGGTGAGCGGATCGAACGAGCTGATCGTACATGTGCTGGATCAAACCGATATGGGCGAGGATCAGGCGGTCGGTAAGCAAACGGTTAAAAAGCTGGGCGGCATCTGGTATACGTCGGTGTCCGGCATTTGGCAAACCGTCTGGCTGGAGCCGGTAGCAAACGCACATATCGAGAAGCTGGATATGACGCCGGATTTGCAGAGCCAAGCGCTGAAGCTGACGCCGGCCGTCCAAGGGGCCCCGGGTCTTACGGTCGAAGCCGTTGCCAAGGTTGGCGGAGAGATCGTCGGCCGTGTGACCGGAGCGGCAGGCGAGACGCTGCAGCTGCCCGTGCCGAACCCAAGGCTGTGGTCGCCGGACGATCCGTTCCTGTATGATTTGACCGTGCGCCTGAAGAACGGGGAGCAGGTCGCGGATGAGGTAACCAGCTATTTCGGCATGCGGGAAATCAAGCTCGGGATGGAGGATGGGGTGCTGCGTCCGCTCCTGAACGGTAAATTTGTGTTCCAGATGGGACCGCTGGATCAGGGCTATTATCCGGACGGCTTGTATACGGCACCGACGGATGAGGCGCTGAAGTTCGATCTGCAAACCGTCAAGCGGGTCGGGATGAACATGGTCCGCAAGCATATCAAGGTCGAGCCCGCCCGTTGGTATTACTGGGCCGATAAGCTCGGTGTGCTGGTCTGGCAGGATATGCCAAGCCTGGAGGACCGTCAGGGCAACCGGGGTTCCGACATTACGCCAGCGACCAAGACCCAGTGGCTGAAGGAGTACAAGGAGATGGTCGATCAGCTCCGCAGCGCACCGTCTATTGTCGTTTGGACCGTCTTTAACGAAGGCTGGGGCCAATTCGACTGGGGCGGACAGCAAACAAGAGACGCGGCCAATTACGTGAAGGGACTCGATTCGACGCGTCTCATCAACAATACCAGCGGCTGGCAGGATTCCGGCGCAGGCGATTTGATCGATGCGCATGCGTATCCGGCGCCGACCTCGCCGACTCCAACCCAGACGCGCGCTGCGGTGCTGGGCGAGTACGGCGGACTCGGCCTGCATGTACCGGGCCATGAGTGGAGCCCGCTCGTGTTCTCCTACCAGCTGATGAACAGCAAGCAGGAGCTGACCGACAAATATGTGCAGTTCATCGACCGATTGAAGCAGCTGAAGCAAAGCCCTGGCTTAAGTGCCGCTATCTATACGCAAATCACAGATGTTGAATACGAGATAAACGGACTTCTGTCGTATGATCGCAAGGTCGAGAAGCTGGATTTCAACCGGATCGCCAAAGCGCACCGCGAGCTGATCGGCGGCGTGACGAGGGAGGACCTGATCGATGAGCTCCAGCTGGCGGAGCAGCTATTAAGCCGCCTCCAGGCTGGTGATGGCGCCGGCCAATATCCGCAGGAGGCAATCGCCGCCTATCGTTCCACAGTTGACGCTGCGAAGGCCGTGAGCATGAACGGCAGCTCGACGGCCAATGACTGGATTCATGCGATGAATGCGTTGAAGGCGGCTAAATGGCAGCTCGTCGTAAGCGTGAATGATCCGATTCCGCAGGGCGCCGTTACGGACTCGTTTGCGACCGGTACGCTGGATCCGGCTTGGTCTATTTACCGGGAGGATGCGGCCCGCTGGAACTTGACGGCCAAACCGGGCAGCTTGCGGCTGCAAACCTTGTCGGGGGATAGCCATCAAACCTCTAACTCGCTGAAAAACGTATTTCTGCGCAAAGCCCCGGAGGGCGATTTCGCCATAACGACGAAGGTCACGGCGCCTGTCGCCAAAAATCATCAGCAGGCCGGTTTAATCATTTGGCAGAACGAGGACAACTATGTGAGGCTGGGCCATGTATGGGATACTGTCGGCAGTACGGGCAAATCGCTGGAAACGGCGGTCGAGCGGAATGCGGTATACACCAAAGCGACGAATATGGCGAAGCATCCGGGTACCGATACCGTCTACCTGCAAATCAAAAAGACCGGCAACGTGTACACGACGCACTACTGGGACGGGGCGGCATGGGCGCCGGCGGCTGATCCGGTGCAGGCCGATTTGACGAATCTTCAAATCGGGTTTTACGGCCTGTCGGCCGGGGACAACACCTCCATGACGGCCGACTTCGACTACTTCTCGGTCGGAGCTCCGGTTCAAGCGCAGCCTAAGGCCACGCTTACGGGGCCGGCGGTTGTAGGGTCCGGGCAGTCCTTTGACCTGACGTACAGCTTAAGCGATGTGGCTGGAAACGTGTACGGCAGCGTCTATGCTCAAGATGTTACGGTCGGCTTTGACCCGTCTAAGCTGGAGCTAACGGACGCCGTATCGGTAAAGGACGGCTTCAGCCTGCTGGAGAAGCGCGAGCTGGAGCCGGGTAAGGTGCGCATGGTCGGCGCCAGCCTTGGCGGCGGAGCGGAGGCGAACGGCGCTTGGCTGAAGCTCTCGTTTAAGGCGAAGCCGACGGCTGCACCGGGCAGCGCCTACACCTCCATTCAGCTGAGCGGTATCGCGATTGCGGACAGAACCGGAGTGGAGACGACGATTCCCGGCACAACCCATCAGCTTCAAGTCACGGCGGAAGCGCCGGATAAATCGGATTTGAACGAAGCGATCGCAGCTGCGCAGGCCAAAGTGGATGCGGCCGTGGAAGACCTGCGGCACGGCTATTATTTGCCGGGCTCCAGGGCGGCGATGCAGGCGATTATTGCGCAAGCGGCAATCGTAGCGAACGACGCGGAGGCGACGCAGCAGCAAATTACGGAAGCCTTAAACGCGCTGACAACGGCTATGCTGGCGTTTGAAGGACGTAAAATCAACGCCGATCTGAACGGAAACGGCAGCATTTCGATCGGCGATTTGGCCATCATAGCGAGCCATTACGGCAAGCAACAGGGGGACAGCGGCTGGTCCGCGACAGCTGATCTGAATCAGGACGGCAAGGTCGATATTCAAGATCTGACCACTGTGGCCAGATCCGTGCTGCAATAAGCCCTCAAGCAGGTTTATACCGAACAGGCTTCCGTAAGCAATCTTTGCGGAAGCCTCTTTGGCGTTCGCGCTGTATGCGAAATAGAACGGAAATTTGTAAAAAATAACCTTTCCGTCTAAATACACCTGGCAGCCTTGAACTTAAAATGAAAGTTAAGCTGAGCTTCCGGGAGTTTGATACTCTCCATAAACGCAAGCAGGAATACCGATGATGGGAAGGAAGGTGCTCACCTAATGAGTGACAATCTATTGTTGAAAATGGAAGGCGTCAGCAAGTCCTTTCCCGGGGTTAAAGCGCTGAGCGATGTGAATTTTACGTTACATCGGGGTGAAATTCATGCGCTGATGGGCGAGAACGGCGCAGGAAAATCGACACTGATTAAAGTGCTGACCGGCGTCTATACCATGGATGCGGGACAGGTGTGGCTGGAGGGAAAGCCGGTGATCGTCCGGTCGCCGCAGGAGGCGCAGAGCATCGGCATCAGTACGGTGTATCAGGAAATTAATCTGTGTCCCAATTTATCGGTGGCGGAAAACTTGTTCATCGGGCGGGTGCCGAGGAAAAGAGGGGGCATTGACTGGAAGCGGATCAACGAGCAGAGCGAGATCCGGCTCCAGCGGCTCAACCTGAACATCGACGTCAGACAGCCCTTGTCTGAATACTCCGTGGCCATTCAGCAGATGGTGGCGATCGCACGCGCCGTCGATATGTCGAGCGGCGTGCTTATTCTGGATGAGCCGACCTCGAGCCTGGATAACAAAGAGGTGGCGCAGCTGTTCGCGGTCATGCGGAAGCTTCGCGAAGATGGACTTGGCATCGTATTTGTCACGCACTTTCTAGATCAGGTGTACGAGGTGACGGACCGCATCACGATTCTGCGCAACGGGGCGCTTGTTGGCGAATACCCCACGAAAGAGCTGCCCAAGAGCAGTCTCGTTTCCAAAATGATCGGCCGGGAGTGGAAGGAAGAGGAGCGCCAGCGGAAAATGACCCCAAGCTTATCCTCCGAGGCGATCATCTCGACGAAAGGCTTAAGCCGCGTTGGCTCCATCCAGCCGGTCAGCCTCTCGGTGAAGAAGGGCGAGGTTGTCGGCCTGGCGGGTCTTCTCGGCTCCGGCCGGACGGAAATCGCCAAGCTGATTTTCGGCATCGATCAGGCCGACGACGGGGTGCTGGTGATCGGGGAGGAAACGTTCCGTTCGATCTATCCGAAGCAGGCAATCCGCCAGGGGCTCGGGTTTTGTCCGGAGGATCGCAAGGTGGCAGGCATTGTGGGCGAGCTGACGATCCGCGAAAATATCGTGCTTGCCCTGCAGGCGAAGCTGGGCTTGTTCCGTCACATCCCGCTGAAGAAGCAGCAGGAGCTCGCCCAGCACTTTATCGATCTGCTGCGCATCAAAACCCCTGGCATGGAACAGCGCATCGACAATCTAAGCGGAGGCAACCAGCAAAAGGTCATTCTGGCCAGATGGCTGGCGACCCAGCCCAAGCTGCTTATTCTGGACGAACCGACACGCGGGATCGATGTCGGCTCCAAGGGAGAGATTCGCAAGCTGATCCTTGAACTGGCCTCCGGCGGTCTGTCGATCCTGATCATTTCCTCCGAGCTCCAGGAGATGATCGAATGCTGCGACCGGATCGTGGTGCTGCGGGACCGGGTGCAAATTGGCGAAGTAGCCGGGGATGCGATGAACGAATCAAACATCATGCGAATGATTGCGGAAGGAGCCGAGCCGAATGTCGCTTATAAAACAACGGGCGCTTAACTTCACACGAATGAAAATATTTTGGCCGGTGCTGGCGTTGACGGCAATATTGCTGTTCAATTTCATCTTTGTACCCGGCTTTTTTCAAATCGAAATAAAAGACGGTCACCTGTTCGGCAGCTTGATCGACGTCCTGAACCGGGCGGCGCCGACGCTGATTATCGCCATCGGTATGACGCTCGTCATCGCCAAGGAAGGCATCGATATTTCGGTCGGCTCCGTACTCGCGATTGCTGGGGCGGTCTCCATTTCGCTGCTGGAGTCGACACCGCTCTGGGTAGCCATTCTTGCGGCGCTTGCCGTCGGGATCCTGTGCGGACTTTGGAACGGCATGCTCGTGTCGGTGTTCGGCATTCAGCCGATGGTCGGTACGCTCATTCTCATGACGGTCGGCCGGGGCATCGCCCAGCTGATCACGGAAGGGCAGGTGCTGACTACAAGCAACGCGGCGTACGGGTATATCGGTAAAGGCTTTCTGTTCGGTCTTCCGTTCTCTGTTTATGTAGCCGCAGCCGTGTTCGGCCTTGTTTATGTGTTGAAAAAACGTACGGCCCTCGGTCTGTTCCTGGAAGCGACGGGCACGAACAAAATATCCAGTGAGTACGCAGGCGTGGAGCCGCGCAAAATTTACTTGTTCGTCTATGCGGTATGCGGCTTATGCGCCGCCATCGCGGGGCTGCTGGTCAGCTCCAATATCAGCAGCGCGGACGCCAACAACGCGGGGCTGTGGATTGAGCTGGACGCGATTCTGGCTGTCGTGATCGGCGGAACCTCGATGCGCGGAGGACGATTTTACTTGGCGGGCACCGTCGTCGGGGCGCTGTTCATCCAGTCTTTAAGCACGACGATTTACTCGATGGGGATTCCGCCTGAGCGCATTCTCGTCGTGAAGGCGTTCGTCGTCATCGTCGTCAGCCTGCTGCAGTCGGAGCGCTTCCGCGAGCTGTTCCAAAGCCGCACGAAGCAGGCGGTGGCCGAATCATGAAGCTCAAAGTGAGGATCAATCAGAACAATATCATCATTTTGACGACTACGCTGCTCATTACACTGCTTTATGCAGCGGGTTCGTTCTTGTATACCGGATTTTTCTCCTGGCAGGTGTTCTTCAATTTATTCATCGACAACGCCTATCTGATTATCGTAGCCACGGGACTTGCCTTCGTCATTATTGCGGGAGGCATCGATTTATCCGTCGCCTCCGTCGTCGCGCTGGTCAGCGTATTGTCCGCGTCGCTGCTGCAGGAAGGCATGAACGCCTACTTGGTCATGGCACTATCGCTGCTGCTAGGAACGTTCTTCGGTGCGGGGCAAGGCTATATCATTCACCGCTTTCAGCTGCATCCATGGATCGTGACGCTCGCCGGTATGTTCCTGGCCCGCGGTATCAGCTATTTGATCAGCACGGAAAGCCTTGTCATCAACGATGCGACCTACAAAGCCATCTCCAGGTTTAAAATTCCGGTCTTCGGCGACAATACGATATCGGTCAGCGTAGTGATTGCCCTTGCGATGGTCGTGATAGCGGTATACATGTCCAAATACACCGAATTCGGCCGGGGGGTGTATGCGATCGGAGGCAACGAGAAGTCCGCTGTGCTGATGGGCTTGCCGGTCGCGCGCATCACGTTGCTGGTGTACACGTTCAGCGGCTTCTGTTCGGCTCTGGGGGGGATCGTATTCACGTTCTACATGCTGTCGGGGTATACGCTGCACTTGATGGGCATGGAGATGGACGCGATCGCCGCATGCGTCATCGGCGGCATTCTGTTAACCGGCGGCTTCGGCTATTTGATCGGACCGATGCTCGGCGTTTTGTGCTCGGGCATCATTCAAACGATCGTCATGTATCAAGGCACGCTGAGCTCCTGGTGGACGAAAATCGCCGTAGGCTTTCTGCTATTCTTGTTTATCCTGCTCCAGCGTTTGATCTTGCTTCGACGCGAGCGCAGGAAGACGATTACGCGCACTTCCCCTGGGCCGGGAGCCGATGCGAAGCAGTCGGCCGGGTCATCTGTGGAGTCGCCGGGAGGGGCTGCGCATTAAGCAGACGATAACTATAATGTGCCGAAATTAGCAAATTATAACGCTATATTCTAAATACAAGCGCTTACCAAACATTTTATAGTGAAGGTGTAAACATGATCAACCAAAGGGAGGAACACAAGTATGTTGTTCAAGATGAAAAGACCGTTTCAACTGGTTACGGCGCTGACGCTGGCAGGTATGCTGCTAACGGCGTGCGGGAGCTCGGGAGGTTCGACGACAGGTGGCTCATCGTCCGGCGGGGAATCGAAAGCGGCGCCTGCGCCCGCTCCTACGCCTGCGCCCGCGCCGGAAACGAAGGCCGATAAGAAGATTGTGCTCGGCTTCTCCCAGATCGGGGCGGAGAGCGGCTGGCGGGATGCGGAAACGCAGTCGATTAAAGAAACGTTCGGCAACGACGCGCAGTTCGAGCTGAAGTTCTCCGATGCGCAGCAGAAGCAGGAAAACCAAATTAAGGCGATCCGTTCCTTTATCGCCCAGAAGGTCGATGTCATCGCGCTGGCGCCGGTCGTCGAATCGGGCTGGGAGCCGGTGCTGGAGGAAGCGAAGGCGGCCAAAATTCCGGTATTCCTGCTGGACCGCACGGTTAAGGTGAACGATGAGTCCCTGTACACGGCATTTATCGGCTCCGACTTTATTCTGGAGGGCCAGAATGCGGCCAAGACGATGATAGAGCAGCTGGGTGCGGACAAAAAGGTAAACATCGTCGAGCTGCAGGGCACGGTGGGGGCTAGTGCGGCGAACGACCGCAAGAAGGGCTTCGAGGAAGGCATTAAATCGAATCCGAACTATAAAATCATCAAGTCGCAAACCGGCGATTTCACAAGAGCCAAAGGCAAAGAGGTGATGGAAGCGTTCCTGAAATCCGACGGCAAAAATATTCATGCCGTTTATGCGCACAACGACGATATGGCGCTCGGCGCCATCCAAGCGATTGAAGAATACGGCTTGAAGCCGGGCAAAGACATCTTCATCGTGTCCGTCGACGGCGTCAAGGCGGCCTTCGAAGCGATCAAAGAAGGCAAGCTGAACGTCACCGTCGAATGTAACCCGCTGCTTGGGCCGCAGTTGAAAAAAGCGATTCTCGATCTGAAGGCCGGCACACAGCCGCCGAAATGGATCAAATCGGAGGAAGGCGTCTTCTTTGGCCAGAAAGCGATCGACGCGCTTCCAACCCGCAAATACTAAGCAGCTGCTTCAGGTCAGGTTGCAAAGGGGCTCCGGCTCCTTTGCAATTTTGCTATTCCAGATATTAACAGGAGCGTTCGCCTGCGTTATAATAGAGTAAAACGAAATCGGGTGAGTGCGTGTTCGCGTCGACCAAGGGCATGAACGTCAAACATTTATATCGTAACAGCATTCGCTTCAAGCTGCTTTTGTATTTCGTGCTTATTATTCTGATCTCCATCGTGACCTTAAGCGCGGTCGGCAGCACCATGTATCAGCGTTCCATCGAGGAAAGCACGAACGAGCATACGAGTCAGATGATGGGTCAGGTCAAGAACAACATCAGCTTTTACTTCACGGAAATGGAGAACATCATCGAGTACATCGCCCAGGACCGTGAGGTGAGGTCCTTTTACGCCGGACAAACGGGTGACGAATGGGCGCTTCGGGAAGTGATGCGGCGATATGAGGAGCGCCACGGGGAAATTGCCGGCATCCTCTTGGTCAACCGCGCGGGCGGGTGGATCAGCAACCGGTTGGGAACGATATCCCGGGACCGGCTTACATCCGAAGCTTGGTATCGGGAAGCCGCGGAACGGCCGGACGAGCTGCATATGATCAGCAAGCCGATCGGTCGGAATATCAAGGCGGACCATAACTACAGTGCCGACCAAGTGCTGTCGTTCGTGAAAGCGATTAAAGACCCGCTCACGGGAAACATGCTCGGGGTCGTGCTGATCGACATGAAGTTGAATATTATCCAACAAACCATTGAATCGGTTTCTTTGGGCAAAAGCGGATTTATATATATGACGGACCGCCAAGGAGGGATTGTGTATTCATCGGTCAATCCTGTCGTTTACCGAATTAAGGCGGAATGGATGGTAAGCGCTTCCAATGATCTGATTAAGACGATCAACGGGCGTTCTTATCAGATCATGCATACGCCCTTCCAGAACATCGGCTGGAAAATCGTGGGTGTATTCCCGCTCGACGAGTCGCGCAGCGTCATTACGCGACTGCAGTTTTACACGGTGCTTGTCGTACTGGTGACGCTGGTGTTGGCGTTCGCCGCCTCTTGGTTTTTCACGAACTCGATCATCAGTCCGGTACGCAAGCTGCGAAGCTTGATGCGCAAGGTGGAGGAGGGGGAATTGAATCTGCGTTTCCGCAGCCGGTCCAACGATGAAATCGGGCAACTCGGGCACAGCTTCAACAAGATGGTGCAGGAAATTGAGCGCCTGATTCATATGGTATACACGGAGCAGAAGGAGAAGCGGGAGGCCGAGCTTAAAATTTTGCAGGCGCAAATCAAGCCGCATTTTCTGTACAACACGTTGGATACGATTCAATGGATGGCGCAGGACCGGAAGGCCGACGACATTGTGGAGATCATCGGTGCGCTGACGAATTTGTTCCGCATCGGGCTGAGCAAGGGGCATGAGATCATCCGGTTGTCCGAAGAGCTCAAGCACGTGGAGAGCTATCTGATCATTCAAATGGCGCGTTACGAAGGAAAGCTGAACTACGAGATTCGCGTGGCCGAGGAGCTGGAGGGCTGCAGCGTGCTGAAGCTGATCCTTCAGCCTCTGGTTGAGAATGCGATCTACCATGGCATCAAGACGAAACGGGGCAGCGGCCGGATTCGAATCGAAGCGGTCAAGGAGCAGCATAAAATCCGGCTTCGCGTTGAAGATGACGGACTCGGGATGAAGCCGGAGCAAATCGAGTATGTTCGAATGGGGCTTCAGGGCTCCGAAAACCCGGAATTTAAGAGCGGGTACGGCCTTTTCAACGTTCATGAGCGAATTCGGCTTACGTATGGGTCGTCCTACGGGGTGCAGGTGGAGAGCGAATATGGCAAGGGAACGTGCATCGATGTCTATTTGCCGTTCGTGAAAGCTTAACTATTCGGGCTGAAAGGCAAGAGGGGGATCCTATTGATGTGGAAGCTGATGATCGCGGATGACGAGCCGAAAATTCGCAGAGGGCTCAGACAGGTGCTCCCTTGGGAGGAGCTTGGCATTGAAGTGACGGGGGAAGCGGAGGACGGACTCGATGCCTTGGAAAAGGCTCAAGCCTTGAAGCCCGACCTTATATTTGTCGATATCTGCATGCCGTTTATGGATGGGCTCTCCTTCATCGAGCAGCTTCGCTTCGATTCCGAGGGGGCGCTCGTGATCGTGATTACCGGACACGACGAATTCAAATACGCGCAGCAAGCCGTTAAGCTGAAGGTGTTCGATTACATCCTGAAGCCGGTCGAGAAAGCGGCGCTGCGGGAAGTTGTGGAGAAGGCGCTGCGGGTTCTCGATCAGAACAAAACGAAAAGCGAGCGGTTCCATTGGGCGAACCATCAGCTGCAAAGCAATTCCAATCTGATCCGCGACACCTTCCTGCGCAAGTGGATGGCCGGCGTGCTGTCTCCGGTTGAGATTCAAAGTACAATGGCGCATTTGAAGCTGCCGGTCGGAGCGAACCGCATGGCCGTATTTAAAGTGCTGCAGAGCACGAACGTGGGCGCGGTGAAACGTGATTGGAACAAGGATCTGCTCGAATTCGCCGTGAAAAACATTATCGAGGAGGTTGTCGCCGCGCTAGGCGAGCATATCGTTTTCTCCGATGATAGGGGCCATGTCGTCGTGCTCTCATCCCTCGAACGGGATCATGATTGGATGCTGGTATGCGGTTCGATTCAAAGTAAGATCGAGGAAATCCTATCGAAAATCGTGGTCGCCGCGGACCGGCTGCTGGAGCCGGATGTTTTGGCGGCGGAGCGTATCTATCATGATCTGGTGCGGGAGGTCGGGATGAAGGTCAACTTTTCCCCGATCGTCATGCTCGCCCGCAAATACGTCGATCAGTCGTTTGCCGAGCCGAATTTAACGCTGCAGGACGTAGCCGACCATGTACGCGTCAGTCCGACGTATTTGAGCAAGCTGCTTAAGAAAGAGGTTGGCCTTTCATTTATTGATTATATAACCGAGATTCGTATTCGCAAGGCGATGCTGTATATGAACGATCCCAATTATAAAGTGTACGAAATCGCGGAGAAGGTTGGCTACAACAGCCAGCATTACTTCAGCAACGCGTTCAAAAAAATAACGGGCGTATCGCCGATGTCTTATCGTAAAGGGTGTCGTACATGACTAGCGGCAGGGCCAAACTGGCGCTCATCGTTTTCACTTTATTTATACTCATGGTCAGCTTCATATCGTCCATACGCGGCACGAGCGGGCAGAAGGTGCCGAAGGATCAGGTTCAATACTTGGTCGGTGTCTCGCAGCCGAATCTGATCGAGCCGTGGCGGATCGTCATGAACGAGGAGATCAAGCGTGAGGTCGCCCGGCATAGCGACCTGCGCGTCATTTTCACGGATGCCGCGAATGACAGCAAGCAGCAAACGGACGATGTGCACAAGCTCATGGGCTACGGGATCGATCTGCTGATCATTTCCTTGGACGATCCGATTCTGCTGACCCCGACCATTGCGGAGGTGTACGCCAAAATTCCAGTCATTGTGCTGGGGCGGGGTGTGACCGGCTACGATTATACGCTATACATCGGGACCGACAACCGCTTGATCGGCAGCAAAGCGGGCGAATACGTGAAGCAGCTGCTCGGACCGAGCGGCGGCAGCATTGTAGAAATCCAAGGCGTACAAGGGTCACCCACGGTGGAAGAACGCAGCTTGGGCTTCCGTGAAGCGCTCGCCGGACAGGATAACCTTCGCTTGCTTCATACGGTGTACGCGGACTGGCAGCGGGACCGTGCCGAGGACGAAATGTCAGCCGTATTGATGCGCAGTCCGCGCATCGACCTTGTTTTCGCGCAGAACGACGCCATGGCGCTTGGGGCTTCGCGGGCGCTGCAGCGGAGCGGTCTGCAGGATGTGAGAATTATCGGCGTCGACGGGGTCAATAGCGAGAACGGCGGATTGCCGCTTGTCAAGAACGGCATTTTGTCCGGCACGTTCACCAGTCCGACCGGGGGCGGCGAAGCGATCCGGTATGCCCTCGATATTTTGAATAAGGAAAAGGGTATTCCGAAGAAGGTGATTTTACGCAGCTATCGCATCACCCCGGATAATGCCGCAGCCTTCGAGCAGCGCTTGGCCTCGTATCCGGCGATTTCCTCGCCATTTACGGAGGAGAGGCATCAGCTCAAGATCGGCTTTGCACAGGTCGGAACGGAAAGCGGCTGGCGGCTCGCGCATACGAATTCGGTAATGGCCGCGGCGAAGGAGGAAGGGTTCGAGCTGCTGTACGAGAACGCCGACCAGAGTCAGGCGAAGCAGGTGGAAGCGATCCGTAAGTTCATTCAGGCCCGCGTCGATATCATCGTGTTCTCACCGGTCGTGAAGACGGGCTGGGACCAGGTGCTGCAAGAAGCGAAGCAGGCCGGCATCCCGGTCATCTTGTCGGACCGTGAAGTCAAGACAGAGGACGATTCCTTATGGACGTCCTATATCGGCTCGGATTTCGTGGAGGAAGGCCGGCGTGCGGCACGATGGCTCTTGCAAGAGCTTGGAAGCCGGGGACGAAAGGTTCAGATCGTCGAGCTGCAGGGGACGGAGGGCTCCGACCCCGCGGCAGGACGCAAGCAAGGCTTCGAGGAGGTTATCGGCAATGACTTTAACTTTCAGCTGATCGAATCGCTGAAGGGTGATTTCACGCTGGAGTCGGGCAGAGCGTTAATGTCGGAGGCGCTGCAGCGGCGGGGCGGCGATATTCAGGTTGTGTATGCCCATAACGACGATATGGCGCTTGGTGCGATGCAGGCCATTGAGAGATTCGGCTTACAGCCGGGCAAGGACATCGTGATCATATCGATCGATGCGACCAAGACGGCGCTCAAGGCGCTTGCTACGGGAAAGCTGAACTTCGTCGTAGAATGCAACCCCCTGCTCGGCCCGCAGCTGATGAAAGCCGTCAAGGATCATAAGGAGGGCAAGGAGCTGCCGATGAAAATCATCACGTCGGAGGGCGTGTTCACCCAGGATTCGGCCAAGCGCGAGCTGCAGAGCCGGGAGTATTAATAGGCTTCCCGGCCATCCTACTGCTGCTTGTCCTGCGCTTGCTCAGGAAGCTTAAGTCCGTTCGTTGCAACTGCGATGTGGAAGGAGCCCTTAAAAGCTATAGCCTAGCCAGTAGATCATTAGCGATCAACAATATGTTAAAATATTCAAAGTATCGTATCCCCAAAGCTTAGGTGTACCGATATTCTTTAAAATGTATACGCTTTCAATTACTTGAGATTATTTCCTATACTCCAATCTTTATTCATACTGTTGACAGTCGTCTTTCGATCGTTTTTTAGCAGGTCACCCGGAAGGATAGAAAGTCTAATCAAAAACCGGTCCAATGGTGAAAGGAGAAAGAACAATGAGGGCTACCGACTTATCTGCCACCGAATTGCTATCATTTCAGTCGAATGAGGGGAAAATTTTTTTTAAAGATCGGCGAACCATTTTTGTCGGGGTCGATGCCTTAGGTACCTTGCGTAAAGATCTGATTTCCGCTCTGGGCATGGATCGGGCGAAAGGTTTTTTGCTCCGGTACGGGTGGCATTGCGGAACCAACGATGCGAGGTACGTCAAGGATGTGTTTGCATGGGAGGAGGAAACGGAATGGCTTCTGGCGGGCCCGAAAATTCACGGAGTTACAGGAAACGTACTGGCCGTTCCGATCGAGATTCGGGGAAACCGCGAAACCGGGGAATTTTACAGTGAAGGGTATTGGCACCATTCTTACGAGGCGGAGCAGCATTTGGAGTATTTCGGCTATCATCATGAGCCGGTTTGCTCGACCCTGATCGGTTATGCCGGCGGATACGGCAGCGAATTTTTAGGAAGGAAAGTCATTTTTAAAGAAATCGAATGCATAGGCAAAGGCGACCGGCATTGCCGATATGTGGGGAAACCTGTCGAAGAATGGGATGCGGAAATCAATCCGGAATTACCTTTCTACAAAGAGGAGAATCTAGCGATAGAGCTAGATAGAGCTTACCGCCGGATAGAAAAACAGAAGGAAGTGTTGAGCAACGCCTTAAGCATCAATGAAAAATTGTCAAAAATACTGATTCAAGGCGGAGGTTTGTCCACGATCGTCAAAATTTTGGCTCAGAATCTTCGTACAACGGTTGTCCTGGAGGATAAAAATTTCAACCTGCTTGAATCATTCGGCGAGTATACGCCTCATGATATCTTAACGTTTATTCAAACTTCGGGCGGGAAGCAGGCACAACGGATCCAGCGGTTAATGGATGAAAAAAGAACGGTTCATCTTTCCGTTCCCGGACAGTTCGGTTGGCAGCATGAACGCTTAATCTCTCCCGTTCTACTGAAGAATGAAGTATGCGGGTATCTTTCATTGGTCAAACCGCTCGACCCGTTTGATGAAATCGAAACCATTTCGCTGCAGCGCGCCTCTACGATATGTGCGGTTCAATTTCTGAATGAACGGACGGTCATTGAGGCGGAACAGCGCATGAAAGGGGAGTTTCTGAACGAGCTTCTCATCGAAAATCCGAATGTGGAAAACCTATCCTACCGAATGAAATTGATGGGATACGATCTGGACAAGCCCCATTATGTATTTGTCTTCAGCCTGCAGCACCGTTATGAAAGCCACGTTCAACAGCGGGATACCCATTTCATGGAATTCAAAAAAAGGATCGCGGAAACCATACATAGTCAATTGAAATCGTACGGGAGAAATGGTCTCGTTTCAACCAGGCTCGATAAAATCATTTCTGTCATACCCGAAGTGCTGTTGACTCAGATGAAGCTTGATCCGAAATCATTCGGCGAATTGTTGGTGAATATCGTAAATGCCAACTATGCGGATTTCAGGATTACGCTCGGTGTCAGCTCTCTTTGCAAAGGGATAGGCTCGTTTCGGAACGGATATGAGGAAGCCAACAAATCCATTGGAATAGCGCATTCGAGAGTAGTGAAGTCGAATGTCATTACCTTTGATGAGCTCGGATCGCTCGGAATTATTCTCCACGCCAAAAATGCGCAAGAGCTGGAGAGCTTTGCCATGAGATTGCTTAAGGATTTATTGGCCTACGATAAGGAAAAAGATGCCGAGCTTTTAAAAACGCTGTACCTATTTTTGGAAAACCAAGGAAATATTCATCAGACGTCGCGAGAAATGATGATTTCGATCGGCGCAATCCGATATCGTCTAAAACGCATTCAGGAGATTAGCGGGATCGACCTGACAAGGGCAAAGGATTTTTTCGATACGCATTTGGCGCTGCAAATCCTTATGTTTTACGGAGTATTTGAATTGTAGCGAATGAAGATGACCTCTATGCTGCGACAGTGCAGACATAGAGGTATTTTTGTTAACGGGATTTAGACGCTTCGTATAAAGTGACGATGCTTTTTTTGTACGAATCGATTAACCGATGAAGTGCAAAAAGGATTAAGAACTTAACCTAAATGCGCATTGAATATTCTGAATATTTAAAATATTATGGAGCTGTGAAGATCAACAAATTATTGGAGGTGAGTTTTTATGCCAACCAGCCCGTTTAACCCTTCGCTTCAGGAGAAGGTTTTCAATTCACAGCTGCCGCAGCTTCAAGCGGAAAAACTGCGCAACCAAATCCGTTATGTGTATGACCGATCCGAGTTTTACCGGCGCAAATTGGATCAGGCCGGAATTAGCCCGGAGCATATTCAGGGAGTGCGGGATTTAGCCAAGATTCCTTTTACAACCAAAGATGAACTGCGGGAAAGCCAGCTTGCGGCTCCTCCATTGGGACTTCATGGAGCCGTTCCGATGGAAGACATCATCCGGATCCACGCTTCTTCCGGGACGACCGGTCGCCCGACGTATGTGGGAATCACGGATAGCGATCGTGAAGTGTGGAATGAAATCGTATCCCGGGTCATGTACACGGGCGGGATGAGGCGTGAAAGCCGGGTCGTCTTTGCCATGGGATTAACCTTTTTCGTCGGTTCTTCGGCCAAAGAAGGCATCGAACGGCTTGGCGCGACATTCATTCCCATCGGAACGGGGGCTTCTGACCGGGTGATCAGCTCCATCATCGATCTGAAAGCGGATGTGATGCTTTGTACCCCGTCCTATTCCTTTTACTTGGCGGAGCATGTCAGGAACAAATGGGGAATGGAGCCGAAGGAATTGGGACTGAAGCTCATCTCAACCGGCGGAGAACCGGGGGGCGGAATGCCCGAAATTCGCAGGAGAATTGAGGAGGATTGGGGATGCAGGGTAGTCGAGGCGATGGGCAACGCAGATATGGCTCCGGTTCTGTTCGGCGAATGTTCGGAGCAGAACGGGATGCATTTCGTCGCTCCCGACTACGTAATTTGTGAAATCATTGATCCGGAAAGCGGTCAACCCATCGAGCTGTCCCAAGATTGCGAAGGAGAACTGGTTTATACGTCAATTGACCGTCAATGCGTACCCTTATTGAGATTTCGCACCAGGGACCTCGTTCGCGTGGAAACGGCGCCGTGCTCCTGCGGATTGAACAGCTTCCGCATCCGCTGCATCGGCCGTACCGACGACATGCTGATCGTGAGAGGAGTGAATGTTTTCCCAAGTGCGATACGTGATGTGATCAGCATGTTCCGGCCGAAGACAACCGGGGAAATTCAAATCCTTTTGCATCAGCCGCCTCCCTTAGTGAATCCACCGCTGCCTGTACTTGTAGAACATGGAAATGGGCTGAGGGAAGAGGAGCTGCATCGGTTAAAGTCGGAGCTCGAAATTGAGCTTCGCACAAAACTGTTTTTCTCGGCAAATATTGAGCTCGTTCCCCCGGGAACATTACCGCGGTTTGAAATGAAGGCCAAACTTGTTAAAGAAATGTTCAAATAGCGAATGGAGGGTTGAACGTGTCGCAATTTACTGTTGATATCGACACAGGGGGAACGTTTACCGACGGTTTCTTCACCCAAGGCGGGAAATACGAAACCGTCAAGGTAGACACGACTCCGCATGATTTAACCGTTTGTTTTAATCAATGCATTGCCGAAGGAGCGCGCCGGTTCGGGTTTGAGAATGTGGGAGATTTTCTGTTGCAAACCAAGACGATCCGTTTATCCACGACCGTCGGAACGAACTCGCTGATCCAGCGTACAGGGCCCAAGCTTGGTTTGATTGTGACCGAAGGTTTTGATCGCTCGCTTTATCAAGAGAAGAACCCCGTTCTTAACTTCCTTGTCGAACCGGAATTAGTGGTTGGGATTCGCGGGAAAGTGGCGGAGGACGGGAGTATTAGCGTAGAGGTCGACGAGGATGAAGTTCGCAGCGCCACGAAAAAATTGCTGGATGCGGGCGCGCGCGCCTTCGTAGTCAGCCTGAAAAACGCCCACCTCAATACAGATAACGAGCGCAAAGTGCGAGATATCATTCAAACGGATTTTCCTACCCACTATTTGGGGGCGAAGTCCGTCCTCTTGGCAGGAGAAATCAGTCTTCGGGCCGATGACGGAATTCGAACCAACGCCGCGATTGTAAACGCTTACCTTCATCGCGACATGGTCAAATACCTGTATAAAGCGGATGAAGGCATACGGCAGCAAGGGTTGACCAACCCGCTGCTCATTGCGCACTCGAACGGCGGGGTGGCCAGGGTGGCTAAAACCAAAGCGATCGATACGTATAACTCGGGCCCGGCTGCAGGATTGATGGGAACGCAATATGTAGGACAACAATATGGAATCGATAACATCCTGACCCTGGATGTCGGCGGTACCAGTACAGATGTCGGCTTGATCTACAACGGGAAGATGACATTCGATACCGCTTCCTCGATTGCCAAGGTGCCCGTTCATACACCTTTAATACATGTTCTTTCCGTAGGCGGGGGCGGAGGATCGATCGCCAAGGTAACGAAGGAGGGCAAGGTTCAGGTCGGTCCTGAAAGCGCAGGGGCAGTACCCGGGCCGGCTTGCTTCAATCTGGGAGGCTCCAAGCCAACCGTGACGGATGCGGCCGTCATTCTAGGACTCATCGATCCGGAGTTCTTCCTTGGAGGGAAGAAGAAGCTTCACGCCCAAAAATCACATGACGCGATCCAGAGGTCGATCGCCGCTCCTCTCCATATTTCCGTTCGGGAAGCAGCCGGCCTCATCATCGATGAATTAACGACGATCGGTTCGGAAGCTTTAAAGAGCCTTGCTGCAGAAAGGGGATACACACCGGAAAACTTCGTACTCTTCTCCTTCGGAGGCGGCGGCGGCTTGTTTTGTGCGGACATGGCCCAAAAATGCGGAATCAAACGTATCTATACGTTCCCTTTCAGTTCTGTGTTCAGCGCTTTCGGTCTATCCACAGCCGACATTAACCATGTCTACGAAACTAGAAGCCGTTTTCAAATCCGGGCGAATGAGGATTCGGCGGATCCCGCGTTGCATTCCGAGTTGTCGGAAAAGCTGGGCATCATGAAAAATTGGGCATACCGCGATATGCGTGGCGAAGGATTTAGCCAGGAAGAGGTTTGCTTCGATATCGAAGTGGAGGTAACGACAGCAGACGGGAAGAAGCGGGGTATATATCCGCTGCCGTTCTCTACTGTTGAAACGCAAGCAAACGCCAAAGAAATAAACGAATATTTGCAAGGGTTGTGCCGGACATGGAAGGCTTCCGAATTGATCGTTGAATTTATTCGTCTCCGTGCTCAGGCTCCCGTCTCCCATTATCGTTTGCCGGAGGCAGCGATGTCCGACAGCAATCCTCTGCCGGCGCAAAAAGGGTTCAGATCGATCGGAATGGGAACGGATCAATTCGAGGCGCGCATTTATGATTTATCGCTTTTGAAGCCTGGCAATGAGATTGCCGGACCGGCCATTATCGAGAGTAACGATACGACGATTTTCATTCCGCCGAACGCCGGCTACCGGATGGATCAACATTTGAATGGAATCTTGGAGGTGTAACCGTTTTGAGACGCCAAATTACAGAGTATCTTGACATTGAGCTGCAGAAGGAAATGTGGGTATGCCGCTGCTGCGGCCATGAACTGATTTCCGCCAGAGAAAACTACAAAAAAGGGTGCCTCCTTTACGATCGCGACCCTCATGATATTCACCCGCCTGTCATTGACGAAACGTATACGTTTTCCGCGGACCCGAATTGGATGCGTTATATTGAGTTTTATTGCCCCGGGTGCGGAACGATGATTGAAGTGGAAGCGCTTCCTCCCGGTCATCCGATCACGCATGACATTGAGCTGGATATCGACCGCCTGAAGGAAAAGTATTTACAGGCCAAGGAGGGATAAAAACATGTCGATTCAGCAAAAGAAACAAGCAACGATCGATATCGATATCGGCGGTACCTTTACCGATTGCTTTATCCGATACAAGGATAAGTCCGTTATTGCTAAAAGCCCGACCACAGGCTACGATCTATCCGTTTGTTTTATGAAATCGATTGAAAAAGGGGCGGCGGAGCTCGGCCTGACCACGGAGGAATTACTAACGGATACGGAAGTGATTCGCTATTCGACAACGGTGGCCATGAACAAGCTGATTCAGCGAAAAGGACCCAAGCTGGCATTGATAACCTCCGAAGGGTTCGAAGACGTCACCTTTATCGGAAAAGGCAGCCAATGGCAGGATGGCATCAGCTCCCAAGAAGCCCGCAATGTAGCCAAGGTGGACAAACCACAGCCTTTGATTCCGCGCGAGCTTGTCGTAGGCGTCAAAGAGAGAATTGATTCGAACGGGAACGTGGTGCGTCCGCTGAATGAGGAAGATTTTCGCAATAAGCTCCAGTATCTTGTCGACCAAGGCGTCATGGGATTTGTCGTTTGCTTGCTTTGGTCGTTTAAAAATCCGGTGCATGAACAGCGGATCAAACAAATCATTAAAGAGGATTATCCTGAATTTTTCTTGGGGAATATGCCGGTTTTCCTTTCCCATGCTGTGCTGCCCAAACGTTTTGAATACAGCAGGGCCAATGTAACGATTCTCAATGCCTATTTGCATCAAACGATCGCGGAGGAATTGGCCGGCATCGGGGATGAGCTTCGTGACCTGGGATATGACCGCTCCTTGCTCATGGTGTATAACACGGGCGGAATGGGAGAGGTGTACCGGACAGCCGCTGTCAACACCTACAATGGCGGTCCCGTATCCGGCGTTATCGGCAGCAGCTACATCGGCAAGCTTTACGGCTACGACAACGTCGTGTTTTCCGATATGGGCGGAACCAGCTTCGATCTTGGCCTTGTCGTGGACGGCAGCACCCGATTTTATCAATTTCACCCTGTGATTGACCGATGGCGGGTGGATTTGCCGATTATTGAAACCAAATCCATAGGAGCCGGCGGAGGATCGATTGCTTGGATCAATACGCTGCTCGGCAACCGACTGGAAGTCGGGCCGCAGAGTGCGGGCTCTTTCCCGGGACCTGCAGCCTTCGATCAGGGGGGAACCGAGCCTACCGTCACGGATGCCGATCTCATCTTGGGATATATTGATCCGGATTATTACCACGGCGGCGAATTGACGCTGAACCTGGAGAAAGCGCGGAAGGCGATTCACGATAAAATAGCCCGGCCGTTAGGAATCGACGTAGTTGAAGCGGCGGCGTTGATTAAGAAGATCGTAGATGGAAATATGGGAAATATCATTCACAAGGAAACGGCCCTTAAAGGCTACGACCCCAAAGATTTTGTCCTGTTTGCCATGGGCGGAGCCGGAGCGACGCATTGCTGCGGATACGGATTTCACGCCGGCATTTCCAACATTGTCGTCATGCAGCAATCTCCTGTATTTTGCGCGTTTTCTTCCAGCTTGATGGATGTCAAGCACATCTATGAGGAATCCAAACATATTATTTTGCTGAAGCCGGGAACCAAGGAATTTCTGGCGGATTATGACAGCTTCAATGAAGTCGTATATCGCTTGAAAGACAAAGCGCTGCGCGATATTCGCGGCGAAGGCTTCAAAGAGGAACAGGTGGTATTTGAGCTGGAAGCGGATATGAAGTTCGGAGGACAGCTCAATGTGAAGCGAACGAAATCTCCAGTTCTGACGCTGGAGAGCCGGGAAGATGTGCAAGCCTTATGGGATCAATTCACCAAAGAATATTCCAATGCGTACAGTCCGTTAGGGGTCTATCCGGAAGGCGGCGTCGAAATCGAGAACATTGTGCTTCATGCTATCGTAGTTCAGCCGAAATATGAACTGCCTGAAGCGGTCCCTCAAGGCACACCCGAGCGCCGCCTGGAAAGGAAAACGGGAAGCGTATTGGGAGGAGCTGAAGGAATACCGCAATACGGATATTTACCAGATGGAGAAATTGAGCTGCGGCAATGTCGTCAGCGGTCCGGCGATTATTGAATCCAGCAACACGACCGTGGTGCTGCCGCCCGGCGCTGCCTATACCGTCGACAAGTATCTTAACGGGCTCATTACGAAGACCGATGCCGCTGTACCGGATGCCATTCGTTCGGCAGATCGCATCTCCATCGTGTAACGGAACCATTATGATGAGGAGGGGAACAGACAATGCCGCTTGATTTGGAGATTAACGAGAGGTTCAAGCCTGAACCGCGGTCAGATTTCGAAACGGAATGCATGGAACGGCTGCAGCCCGGAGAATATGAGATCTACAGTGAAAAGCTGAACAATATCGTGTTGGAGGGCAAGGAAATACTTACGCGGGTCGGCGTCTCCGGCTTCTTCCATTCGGGGGACCTGATTGTCGGTCTCTACACGGCCAAGGGAGACTTGGTCACAGCCTACTGCGGGGTGTTTCTCCACTCCGTAACGACGCAGATTGCCATCAAATATATTCTGAAATACTTCAAGGACGATCCGACCGTCGGGATTCGCGAAGGGGACATTTTTTACGCCAATGAGGCGCTGTATGGCGGCGTGCATAATCCCGATCAGGCGGCCGTCATGCCTATTTTCCATGAGGGGGAACTGGTAGCCTGGGCCGCCACCGCCGTACATCAACCGGAAACGGGTGCCATCGAACCGGGAGGAATGCCGGTTACCGCCCGGACCCGATACGATGAAGGCATGAAGCTGCCGCCGATGAAAATCGGAGAAAATTATCAAATCCGCAACGATATTTTAGAAATGATGGCCAACATGGTATCCCGTGCGCCGCGAATGCAAGTGATCGATACGAAGGCTCGGGTGGTTGGCTGCGACCGCATACGGGTGAGGATTCAAGAGCTGATTAAGGACAAAGGGATTCATGTCGTAGTCGGCGTGATGCGAAAGATGATTGAAGTGGCCGAGGAAGCCGTCTACAAGCGCCTGGAAAGCTGGGAAGACGGAACCTACCGGTCCGTCGCTTTCTTCGACACTATCGGCACGCAAGATTCTTTGATTCGCTGTTTCCTTACCTTGAAGAAAGAGGGCGGCAAACTAACCTTTGACTTTACGGGAAGCTCCCCGGAAAACGACGGATCGTTCAACTCCTTCGCCCATATCGTGAGGGCACACAGCGCGATTTACTTGTTCGGCGTGCCTTTCGCCGATTTGCCGACGGCTTCGGGCATCTTTTCGCCCATTGACTTTGTAGTGCCGCTCGGCACCTACCTCAATGCCAACTGGGATGCTTCCGTTGCGAATTCACCGGTCAGCAACAGCGGAACCATGGCCGTCATCGGGCACGCCATGGCGAAGCTGCTGTTTGCCAGCGGGCAGCATGATATTGCGACAGCCGTTTACGGCTGCAGGGGATCCAGTTTTGTCGTGGCCGGAGTGAATCAATGGGGCGTGTCGTTTGCCGACATCCTGGCTAACGTCTTTAATAGCGAGGGAGGAGGAGCTCGCACAGACCGGGACGGAATCGACAGCTGGGGATTCCCATGGGGATGCTGGGGCAAAGGGCCGGATGTGGAGGATATGGAAAATGAACAGCCTCACCTGCATCTGTTCTTCAAGCATCTGCAAAACTCCATGGGGTTCGGCAAGTACAGAGGCGGTTCCGGCGCGACGATCGGCGTGGCTGTACAGAGTGTGCCCGCTCTAGTGTATCAATCGAACAGCAAAAACCATAAGGTTCCGACCTCGCTAGGCTTGTTCGGAGGGTATCCTCCCGCTACCCACCCGGGTTTATCCTTGAAAAATACGGACTATTTCGAAAAGGCGGAGCGCGGCGACGGAGATTTGCCGTCCGACGTCATGGAGCTTGTAAAAGACCGCACGATTCAAGGAGATTATAAGGTCGAAGGAAATATAAGATTCGCCGAAGTATTCGGGCGCGGGGACATTTTTATCGGAAGCTCTTCCGGAGGCAGCGGTTATGGCGACGTGCTCGATCGCGATTCGAAAGACGTCATTTCGGATTTGCGCAAAGGCATGATTTCAGACGAGGTGGCGAAGCGCTTGTATAAGCTCGTGTATAATTCATCCACATGGGCCGTCGACGAAGAAGCCACTGTGCAAGCGCGGAACGATGAGAGGGACGCGCGCAAGAGACGGGGCAAGAGGTATGAGGATTTCGTAGCGGAATGGTCGAAACATAAACCGTCAGAAGATGCTCTATCCTATTATGGCGCTTGGCCTAACGCAGAGCCTACACGTAAGATCGTGAGAATCTGAATGTTCATCGGGGGAGGAGTCGTATGAACGTCAAAGAGTTGGTAAAAAACGCGCTGCGCTGCCGCAAAGTGCCTCGCCCACCGTTCATCCCGCTCATCGGTTCGTATTTGACGAGGGTCGATCAATATTCTTTGAAGGAAACATGGAGTGATCCGGGGCTTCTGCATCAAGCGCTGCGAAATACGCAGCAATTATTGAATTACGATGCGGTCGTGATGCCGCTCGACACATCGCTGGAAGCCGAAGCTTTCGGTTTGCCGGTGCGGTGGGACGGCGGAAAGCCGGAGATCGGGGGGCGTCTTTCCAGGGAGGAGCCCCCTCCCTTTGACTCCGAGGCCTGGCTTGGACGGGGGAGAGTCCCGGTCTTTATCGAAGCGGCCACACGGTATGCCCAGGTTGAAGGCAAACAAATTCCTCTGTTCGCGTCCGTTTCCGGTCCGTTATCGGTTTGGAGCGGGCTTTACGGCCGGCAAGCGGGAAGCGACGAAGGGGCTGATCTATCCGATCTTCCGCACCTGGAGACCGTTGTTCAAGCTGTGATTGCCTTATGCAGGGAGTATGCGGAGGCGGGTGTAGACGGAATTATTGTAAATGAAGGGAGCAGCGGCGCTTCACAAGAAAGTTTAGTCGCCTTATCGGGGGTATACAAACCGATATTTAACGTCATAAGACATTTTAATCTGCCGGGGGTATTAAGGAGTCCTCAACAGACGGAAGGAAATCGGTTTCCCTTCACATCGTTGGGGGCGGACGCTTGCATTTGTTCGTTACATCCCCATTCGGGCGGGGAAAATATACGGGGGGCGATCGGAATTCCGCTGAAACAAGACTTCTGGTCTGAAGCTTCGGACTCCTTGCCGGTCGTCGGCTTTGGCTCCGCGTTCAAAAACAAAGGCGTATTTCTAACGACGGAATCCCCGTTGGATCAAGAAGATATCGATTTATTGGATCTGCAGGATAGGATTGAACAAATATTGACGGATGCCTACTGGAACGGCTGATGTGAATAGGAAATGAAGATGCCCGGTTGAAGACCCATCCACAGTTTTTAACTTTTGAATGCACGAGAGTGCTGCATATTCTGCGTCCTCAGCGACAACGATATGAAATAGGGCTACATTGTCGGTGAGGATCGCTTCTTTTTTTATCCTATCTTGCTAGAGACGTCTACGACCGCCCTCGAACAAGTTTTGGCCTATTATCTTTGTTGACAAGCTCTTCAGCTAAATGTGAGAAGACCTCCCCAATGAGAGAATCTTCATCATAAACAGATGAACCGGTATTTTCCTCTGGCTGTGCAAAAGGAATTTTGGCGATTACCTCGGTTTGCAGCTCCGACGCAAGTGTTTCACCGCCACCTCTTCCAAAAAGGTAATTCTTCGTTCCAGCTTTGTCTTCATAATAAGACATATTTTCCACGATGCCTAAAATTTCATGTTTGGTATACTTCGCCATGGCACCTGCTCTTGAAGCGACAAAAGAAGCTACATTATGTGGAGTGGTCACAATGATTTCTTTGGCTTGAGGAATCATGGCAGCTACATCAATCGCGACATCACCCGTACCGGGAGGTAAATCAAGAAGCAGGTAATCTAATTCTCCCCAGTGGGTATTCCCAAGAAAATTCCGGATCCATTTGTTGAGCATAGGCCCGCGCCACATCACTACATTGTTATCCGGTGCGAAAAATCCCATTGACATGACTTTAATACCGTGACTAACGGGAGGGATAGCCGTCTGGTCAATCATGGTTGGCTTCTGGCTGATTTGCATCATGGCCGGGATACTAAAACCGTATATATCTGCATCTAATATGCCTACTCTTTTGCCTAATCGCGCCAATGCGGCTGCGAGGTTAATCGTTACCGTTGATTTTCCTACACCGCCTTTTCCGCTAGTTACAGCGATAAACGTTACACCGGAATCCGGACGTAACATTGTGGGCATTCCTCCTTCAGATGTAGATTCTTTTTTTAACGACTGGGTTAAGGCAGCGCGCTCTTCATTCGTCATAGAACTGAATGATAAGGAAATGTCTGCAGCGCCGATGCGTCTGAGAGATTCTTCGATATCTTGCCCAATTTTAGCTTTCAAAGGGCAGCCCTGAATGGTTAATACAACTTCCAGTCCAATTCGGACACCATCGATTTTGATATTTCTTATCATATTTAAATCAACAATGCTTTTATGAAGCTCAGGATCTTCTACATGCCTGAGGGCTTCTAAAACATTTTCGTTTGTCAGCATACTATCATTCCTTTTCTAATAGAAGGGGTCAAATCCAATTTATGAAAGAAACCTTTTGTCTAAATAAGACGAAAAGGTTCCTTTCAAGCAGGATTTAACAATTATTTTTTAATTTATTCTTCTTTTAATCCTTTGCCTAAACCTTTCATGAAATGAATACCGAATCCGATTGCACGGTTAATATCCGGATCATTTAATACTTTTACAAGGTCAAGCATGCCTATTTTTTTATTGCTTTGCAAGTGCTTGCTGCCTTCATCCAAGCCTGATGACAAACTGCCTGCCAGTTTTTTTGTTAGTTCCGGATCAAGGCTGGTTAATGCGCCTGCCGCACCCATAAGATTATTGATCATATTCGTTACGGGTTCACGGGCTATTTGTCCCAGGGCAATTTTTGCGATTTTTTCTTTGGCCTGAAGCATAGCGTTTGCAGCTTCAAATACGCCGATGTCGTTCAGTTCACCAACGATATCCAATATTTTGTTTATGGCTTGTTCGTTATCGGCAAGCAGTGTTTTTAAATCTTCCAGCCTTTGCTGCCGCCGCTCTTCATCGGTCCATTCTTGCTTTTGAATGGCTGTAATTGGTGCTGCCATATACGTTCCTCCTGTCTAGTTATTGGTTAAGTGGACATACCCCGGGCGATCCCACTTGCGCTGAACCTCGACGCCATTTTGGGGATGACGTTTTTTGTTGCGCGGGTTCGTGCGCGGCAGAGGGTTTTCTCCGTCTACACGCAGCACTTCCAGACGAACCTTGGTTTGTTTATATGCAGGTGTATTGGTGCGTTGGTCGACCGCAGGCCCGGTTAAGAAATTAATCGCTGATTCCTTATCTACCGAGTTCATCGGCAGGAAGATTTCATTTGTTTTTACGCGATCCGTTACAAGAGCATGTAATTTAAGCGCTCCGAATGGGGATACCAAACGAACGAGCGAACCGTCTTTAATTCCGCGTTCTTCCGCAAGCTCCGGAGAAACCTCAACGAAAATCTCAGGCACTTTGGATTGAATGCCTTTTGATTTGTTCGTCATATTACCTTCGTGGAAATGCTCGAGCATACGGCCATTATTGATGTGAAGGTCGTACTCTTCCGGGAATTCGGCCGGGAGCACCCAATCAGATAGGGCAAAGCGAGCTTTCTTATCCGGAAAGTTAAATCCATCGACATAAAGAAGCGGCGTGCTGACACCATCAAGGCTTCCCCATAAGAAACTATTCCAGCCTTCAAGCACTTCGTAATTGGCTTCTCCGAAAATTGGAGATAAGCTTGCCATTTCTGCAAATATTTCGCTTGGGTGGCTGTAGTTCCAGTTTTGGCCCAGACGGTTTGCGACCTCTTGCACAATCCACCAGTCGGGCTTGGAATCTCCCAGCGGAGGAAGGGCTTGATACAACCTTTGTACACGACGTTCGGTGTTTGTAAATGTCCCATCTTTCTCAAGAGATGGAGTTGCAGGCAGTACAACGTCTGCGTACTGTGCTGTTTTGGAAAGAAAAATATCCTGAACGACAAAGAAATCAAGACTGGATAAAATATCATGCACATGATTGGAATTGGAGTCGACAAGCGCCATATCTTCGCCAACAAGATACATGGCTCTCATCTTGCCTTCTTCAATCGCATGAAGCATTTGAATGTTATCGAGACCTGGTTTGCCATCGATTTTCACGCCATATGCTTGTTCAAATTTGGCACGGGCTGCATCATCGGTGATGTGCTGATATCCTGGGAGCCAGCCTGGAAGAGTCCCCATATCACAAGCGCCTTGTACATTGTTATGGCCCCGAAGCGGGTAGGCGCCGGCGCCTGGACGACGGTAGTTTCCTGTCGCAAGCAGCAAGTTCGAAATCGCGGCGGAAGTATCGGATCCGCCCGTGTTTTGGGTGACGCCCATACCCCAAAGAATGCAAGTACCGTCTGCATCGCGAATCATTTCAGCTACTTGAATAAGCGTTTCTTTTGAAATTCCCGTAATTTCTTCTGCGTATTCGAGCGTATATTTCTCAAGCACAGCCTTGAAATCATCGAAAAAGTTAACATTCTCATCAATAAAGGTTTGATCGTGCCAGCCTTGATCGATGATATATTTGGTAACCGCCATAAGCCATACTTGGTCTGTACCTTGCTTAGGACTGATAAAGATATCAGACCGCTCAGCCATTTCATTTTTGCGAAGATCCGCAACAATTAGTTTTTGCCCATGAAGCTTGTGTGCACGCTTGACACGAGTGGCTAATACCGGGTGACCTTCTGCCGGATTTGCGCCAACGATGATAACCAGACCTGCTTGCGCAATATCTTTAATCGTACCTGCATCGCCGCCCATACCTACCGTGCGGAATAAACCGTCTGTTGCAGGAGATTGGCAATAACGTGAGCAGTTATCGACGTCGTTCGTTTCGAAAACTTGACGTGCTAACTTTTGAATCACATAATTTTCTTCATTTGTAATCTTGGAAGAAGAGATAAAGCCAATGGAACGATTTCCGTATTGTTGTTTAATCGCACCTAATTTGCTTGCGACTAAATCGAGCGCTTCTTCCCAGGTGGATTCAACGAATGCGCCGTTTTTACGAATTAACGGCTTAGTGAGACGTTCTTCAGCGTTAACGAAGTCCCAGCCGAACTTCCCTTTTACGCAAGTTGAAATGGCGTTGACCGGTGCATCGGAAGTAGGTTGAACTTTAAGAATCTTGCGACCCTTCGTCCAAACTTCGAATGAACAGCCTACGCCGCAGAAGGTACATACGGTTTTGGTTTTTCTCGTACGCGTATCGCGCATCGCCGCTTCTACTTCCGAAATGGCAAAAATACCACTATAGCCCGGCTCAACTTCTTTGACCAGATCGATCATCGGTTCGAGAACGTCCTCTTTCAATCCAGTCATAAATCCGGCCTCGCCCAGCATCGATTTCTCCATCAACGCGTTACATGGACAAATAGTGACACATTGCCCGCAGCTAACGCAGGAAGAATCGTTAATTGCCGCTCCATCATCCCATATCACGCGGGGACGATCCGCTTCCCAGTCTATGGACAAAGTTTCATTGACTTGAAGGTTCTGACAAACCTCAACGCATTGACCGCAGGCGATACACTGGTTAGGGTCATAACGGTAGAAAGGGTGGGACATATCGACTTCAGATACGTCTGCTTTTGGGGTATAGGGGTATTTTTGGTGTTCAATCTCCATCAGCTCAGCGGTATTATGTAACTTACAGTTTCCGTTGTTATTGTCACATACCGTACAGTAGAGCAGATGATTTTCTAATAAGCGATCCATCGCTTCAGTTTGAGCCTCTTTGGCACCTTTCGATGACAATTCAATGTTCATACCGTTCATAGCAACCATGGAGCAAGAACGTACAAGCTTTCCGTCGACTTCTACGATACAGGTATCGCAAGTTTGAATGGGATCTACCTCTGGAACATAACAGATTTGCGGATGCTCGATCCCATTTTGATTAATGATTTCCAGAATGGTTGAACCGGGAGCGGCTTGATACCCTTTGCCGTCAATTGTAATTCTAACCATGTTATCGTTCATGGTTCTACTTCCTCCTTTTAGACAAATAAAAAACCACCATGATCAAACACGCCTGAGGTAACAGGAGGCCGTGTACGATCATGGTGGAATAGTTCATTAGCAGATCTTGCTAACACACCAATCCATTACAAGCGAATGAAATAATAGAATCATAACAGGGTAAATATCATGACTCCATCTTTATCGGTTACTATTATAGCGCTTAGTTAGCGTATTAACAATACAAAAAACTATTTTTTGGAATACGCAGTTTCGGACGCCGCTCTTTTTTTTTCTCAAGTGTTGATTTATGATAAGAAAATTAATAAAAAGCCAACAGTAAAATTTTATATCAATCGTTGAACAAGGAGAATGGTGTCATGTCAAAAATGGTTCATGAATTTAATGATATTATCCGAAAGCTTCGCAAAGATTTGTTTGGCAAGGGGCCGGAGCGTATTCATACCGTATTTGTCGAGAACATGGCCGTTTCCACGCTGTACGGAAATTTGACGCCTACAGAGAAGTTTATTGCAGGAACACCGGACGGTACGGATATGGTCCATATCGCCAGAACTAAAATGATTCAACAAGTGTATTCGAATAATCTTCCACAAGGCTTGGAGGATATCGTGGGCGCCAAATTGGTTCACCTGTTTTCGGATATGAAGGTAGAAGAAGATATTGCCGTTTCCGTTTTTGTCTTTGATAAAAACATCGAAGTGGAGAGGGGGTAAAGAGCATGAAACCCATCGAGGTGAAAAGGGAAGTCCTTCGTTTTGTTAATGGTCATGCCGAGAAAGTTGAGGACAGCATTGTAACGGAATATCCGGTTACGGTGAAAATTAACGGACAGGAATTTGTTACGATGGTTTGTACGCCAGAATTTATAGAAGATATGGTCATCGGTTTTTTGGCGTCTGAAGGGATTATCAGGAAATACGAGGATATTGACAAAATATGGATACAGGAAAGAGAAGGCTTTGTCCACGTGACAACAACCAAAGTCAATTCGTATTACCGTGATTTTCAAAGCAAACGATATATTACCTCCTGCTGCGGGATGAGCAGACAAGGATTTGTTTTTGTAAACGATGCTTTGACCGCCAAGAAGATGGAGGATATTCGTGTAAAAATTTCCATCGACGATTGTTTTCGGTTAATGAATGATCTGCAGCAATCTGCGGATACTTTTCATCATACTGGCGGGGTCCACAATGCGGCTTTATGTGATGCGAACGGAATTGTTTTAAGCCGGATGGACATAGGAAGACATAATGCTTTGGACAAAATTTATGGTTATTGTTTGAAGAATGACATTTCCATCGGTGACAAAATCATCGTTTTTAGCGGTCGTATCTCCTCCGAAATTTTATTGAAAGTTGCAAAAATAGGCTGCGAAGTGATATTGTCAAAGTCAGCTCCGACAGAATTGGCATTACAGCTGGCTGAACAGTTGGGAATTACCACAATAGGCTTTATCCGTAATCATTCGCTAAATGTGTATACGTGTCCGAATCGGATTCTAACTATTTGATATACAGAAGTGAGGCCATCCACATGGAAGATGTTGTGTTGGATAAACTGCAGCGCCCCTTAAGGGATTTGCGGATATCGGTTACCGATCGCTGCAATTTTCGCTGCCGGTATTGCATGCCGGAGGAAATATTCGGTCCGGACTATGCTTTTTTGTCTGATGATAACATTTTAACGTTTGATGAAATTGAAAGATTATCACGGATTTTCGTCTCTTTAGGCGTAAAAAAATTGCGTATTACCGGAGGAGAGCCTTTGCTGCGCAAAGATCTCCCCGCACTTATCAAGCGACTGAAGCTAATCGATGGGGTAGAGGACATTGCCTTAACCACTAACGGTTCATTACTTAAGAAATTTGCAGGTGATCTATACAATTCCGGCTTATCCCGTGTGACAGTAAGTCTGGATTCGCTGGATGAAGAGCGTTTTGCTTATATGAACGGAAATCGAAGCAGGGTGAAAACGGTTCTTGAAGGCATGCAGGCCGCGTCAGAAGCGGGAATGAAAGTTAAAGTAAACATGGTGGTCCAAAAAGGAAAAAATGACCAGGACATCATCCCGATGGCACAATACTTCAAAGAGAAGAGATATACCCTGCGCTTCATTGAATACATGGATGTCGGGAATTCCAATGATTGGAAATTAGATGAAGTGGTGTCCAAACAAGAGATTATCGAGTCGATTAACGAGCGGATGCCCATTGAACGAATTCCTGCTAATTATAACGGAGAAGTGGCGGCCCGGTATCGTTATACAGATCGTGATCAGGAAATGGGAATTATTTCGTCCGTGACAGATTCCTTTTGTTCATCCTGCACAAGGGCCCGCCTTTCGGCAGAAGGAAAACTCTATACTTGCTTATTTGCTTCCAAAGGCTATGATCTCAGAGAACTGCTCCATTCCGGGCAAAATGATCAAACGATTGCCGCCGCCATCTCGGCAGTTTGGAATCATCGTTCCGATCGCTACTCAGACGAACGATTAAGTCATACCCATCCTAAGGTATCTCCTAAAGTGGAAATGTCGCATATCGGGGGATAGGAAAATGTCCAAAGAGGATTGCCGTTATCTTCATTTTTTGTTATGATGAACAACGCCTGCATATACGTTTGTATATGAGGAATGGAAGGTATGCAAGTTCTGTATATTTTCTATTCTAACGACAGTGATGATTGATAGCCTTGTAGGAGAACGTGTGCAAGGAAATTAAGCAGCATTCGAGAACCCGTACCTTGTGTAGGGATTCTTGGTGCTGCTTTTTTATTTAAAAATGGAGGATTGGTTTGGCTATGTCATTTCATGTACCCGGAAAAATCGCCGGCATGGCGATTGAGGCAGGAGTCCAAAAGACGAGGCTGTCTCTGCCTACGATGCTTATGCTTGGTTTTTTGGGAGGAGCATTCATTTCATTAGGTTTTTTGCTTGATATTCGGGTAATCGGCAATTTGCCGCAACATTGGGGGAGCCTGTCCAATTTGCTGGGAGGCATCGTTTTTCCTTTGGGACTCATATTAGTTATTCTGGCAGGCGGAGAACTCATTACAGGAAATATGTTATCCGTGTCAATTGCACTTTACGCGCGGAAAATTTCTTTGAAACAGTTACTGAATAATTGGTTTTGGGTAACATTGGCTAACTTTGCCGGTGCTCTTTTTGTTGCTTATTTTTTCGGACACGTGGTCGGATTGACCGAGACCGGGCCCTATTTGGGTAAAACCGTGGCCATAGCCCAGGCGAAATTACAGGACTCTTTTGGACAAACCATTATTTCTGCAATTGGTTGCAACTGGCTTGTTTGCCTTGCGATTTGGATCGCTTATGGGGCGGACGATATCATTGGGAAAATTGTCGGGATGTGGTTTCCGATCATGGCCTTTGTCGCCATTGGCTTTCAGCACGTTGTCGCAAATATGTTTGTGATTCCGGCAGCGATTTTTGCGGGGCATTTTTCATGGGCAGATTTTGCAGGGAATATTGTTCCTGCTTTTATAGGAAATGCAATTGGCGGTGCTGTATTTGTCGGGTTTGCTTATTTCTTTTCTTTCCAAAAAAGTTTAAAGGAAAAAGGGATATAAGGAGTGAGAGAAATGGTAGAGAGAAGGACACCCATTCCAGTAGGAGAAGCCGTTCGTAATCTGATGGCATATGCCAGTTTTGGTTTAAAAGAAATGGTTGCCCTTGAATTGGCAGACGGGCGTTATTTAGCTGAAGATTTGGCGGCGGATCATGATATTCCGTCCTTTGACCGTTCTCCTTATGATGGTTTTGCGATTAGATCCGAGGATACGGTTCGGGCAAGCAAGGACCATCCAATTACCTTCGAAGTCACGGGTACAATCGGGGCTGGCTCGGTATACCGTGATAAGGTTGGACCCTTTCAAGCGGTCCGCATTATGACAGGTGCGGAAATTCCGAAAAGCTGCGACGCCGTTGTCATGCTTGAATTAACACGCCCGTTTGAAGAGGACGGTCAAGCCTGTATAGAGATTAAAAGGTCGTTTAAACATGGAGACAACATTTCATTTCAAGGTGAAGAGGCACGAAAAGGGATGATTCTAGCGAAGAGAGGTACTTACATAAATCCGGGTATCATGGCCCTTCTTGCTACATTTGGCTATAGTCAAGTACCTGTTGCCAGAAAACCAGTCATCGGAATCATTGCGACTGGAAGTGAGCTTCTTGATGTAAATGAGCCGCTTAAGCCGGGGAAAATTCGAAATAGCAATACGTATATGATTCTTTCTCAAATCCAAAGAGCTGGGGGAGAAGCCAAATACTTCGGAAAACTTAATGACGATTTGGATATGTGTTGCTCCGCAGTGAAAGAATCATTAAGTCAGGTAGACATGTTAATTACAACCGGGGGCGTCTCGGTAGGCGATTATGACTATTTGCCGGCTGTCTATGAAAAATTAGGGGCAGCCGTTCTTTTTAACAAAGTAGCCATGCGTCCAGGAAGCGTGACGACCGTAGCGCATTTAGATAACAAATTATTATTCGGGTTGTCAGGCAATCCTTCAGCTTGTTACGTTGGCTTTGAGTTATTTGTACGTCCGATCGTTCGCACTTATTTATTTCATGGAAAACCGCATTTGAAAAAAGTAAAAGCAATTCTAGGAGAAAGTTTTCCAAAACCTAATCCATTTATGAGGTTCGTACGAGCAAAACTCACGTATGATGAAGGATCACTGATTGTTTCCCCATCCGGTTTTGACAAGTCCAGTGCTGTTTCTTCATTAGCAGAAGCCAATGCGCTGATTGTTCTTCAGGGGGGTACAAGAGGATATGAAAAAGGGACGTACGTGGATGTTCTCCTATTAGAAGATCATCAAGGTAGCGAATGGCCTTGGTAAACACGTGGAGGGTTACATGAACAACCGGATTTTGAATACGTTCCAATTTATACTTAACGGTTCCTTAATTCTTCTAGGTATCATTTTAACGTTTTTAATGATCCGTGAACTATGGATTATTCTGTTATCTACGATCCAGACCACTCTGGACATTCATATTATTTTACAGGAGATACTCGCTTTCTTCCTTTATTTTGCTTTTGTGTCTATGATCGTCAAATATTTTAGAGAGAATTACCATTTTCCTATACGTTATCTTTTATACATTGGTATAACAGGTACCCTGCGTTTTATTATTGTTAACCGTGATCATCCCATGGAAAATTTGATATTATCCTTCGTCATTCTGGTTCTCATGATTGCCTATTCTTTAAAAATAACATCGTCACAGCACTAGTCCAAGGATAAATAACATAAAGCGCCTCAAGCCGAAAGATGGCAGGAGGCGCTTTACGTATATGTCGAATTGAGTTGATCTTGCCCTTCGTAACCTTGCAGAGTTGCCGGTGGCAGCTGTTGATCACATTCGCGCTACAGATCAGCTCGCGCATCTCCGGCGGCAATTTGAAGAAGATCACTATTCAGTTTTCTTACGTATCCATTCAATAATTTTATAATAGCGTGCCAAGCCGCCCGGGACAAGGGGATATGGCCGGGTACGAATTTTGTCGATATTGATAATCATTATCATTTGTATTACCATACACATGTACAAAAAATTAAGGGACTACAGGGGTGTATGAGATGTCAGCAATACAGGTTCGGGATGGCAAGGATGTATGGGAAGTGAGGTTTGAGGATATTCGCAAATATCACGGCGAGCTGGCACTGATGGCTGTTGCGGTCGGCTTTCGCAGCCAGCAGGCGGCCTTTCGCGTGCTATATGGAGACAGCGCGGTCGAGCGCAAGGCGATCTCCGTCGTGTCAGGGCATGCCGGTCCGGGCTTTCGGGATGCGTTCGAATATGTCACGCGGGCGGTGAGTCGTGGGGCTTATCAGGTGGATACGGACTATCCGCGCGGCCAATACGATCCTTACCGTCCGCAGAGCTACGCCTTCGTGATCAAGGGTGAGGGTGCCGGAGCTGTCGAGGTTGTGCTGAAGGAGCATTTTTTGCCGCGGGAATTTTATGATTTTCTAAAGAAGGGCCGTGAAGGGACGACAACGGAGCAGGATGCTGAGGTATTCGGCAGGCTCAAGCTGGAACTGGCCGAACGGGCGCTGGCTTTGCCTGAGCAGGAGCTGCTGGACGTGCGGAAAATCGGATGAGCGGGGCGGACGGATTTAAGGGGGGCGCCGCGGAATTTGTCGTTCTCGATTCCGGCTGCTTCTTCGGCATGGAAAGCGCGGAAGCGCTGCAGGTCCGGCCGGAATGCTTCGTACTGGACCAGTACAAGCTGGCCGAGACGGACCTTGCGCCTTATCCGTGCCTGGTTATCGATGCCTTCGCCGATCAGGAATGGCTGTACCGGCAGCGGGATCTGATCCGCCGTTTTCTCGATCAGGGCAAGCTGTTGATCTTCTGCGGCCATCTGTTCCGCGATTGGCTGCCGGGCGGCTCTCTATTTGTGCCGCGCACCATTCGCAGTCACCTCGATTATACGGTATTGTTCCACAAGCCACACCCGATTTTTACCGGGCTGACGTCCGAGGAGCTGACGTATAACAAGGGAGTGGCCGGGTTCTTCGCCCGGGGGCACAACCCGCCTCCGCCCGGGGCGGAGGTGCTGTTGACGTTGCCCGGCGGGGAAGGAATCACCTATATCGACCGGATGAGCACGGGCGGAACGATACTGGCCCATGCCGGGAACAGCCTGTTCACCTACGGTCCCCCGGAGAGCAAGCCGGAGCGCATCGGAAGCCAGCTCAGAGCGTGGGCGCGCGCGGAGATCGGCCGGATCGGCCGGAAGGAGGGACACGGATGAGAAGGATCGGGGTGCTCTATGGAGGCAATGCGCATCAGCACCGGACCTTTCGGGAGTCCAAGTACAAGACTTATGTGCACCGGCTGATTTATTTGCCGGAGCTGCACCGCGCGTCGTTGGACGATCTTGACGTGCTGCTTATTCCTTCCCAGCTGCATCAGCGGATGGTATCGGCCTCGTCCGGCAAGCTGCGCGCCTTCGCCGATTGCGGAGGCACGATAGCGGCGTTCGGCGCGCAGCCGCTCGATTGGCTGCCCGGCCACGGCTGGGAATTCAGGCCGACCAACTTCTGGTGGTGGCTCGATCCGAAGGCCGACAGCGGACTCGTTCTGAACGAGCCGGGGCATGATTTGTTCCGCTATTTGACGCTGCAGGATGCGACCTGGCACTATCACGGTATTTTCAGGCCGCCGGCGGGGGCGCAGACGCTGATCAGCGTCCGGAACGACGGAGCCATTCTGTATATCGACAAGGTGACGACGCCGGGCACGCTCATTATGACAACGTTGGACCCCGAGTTTCATTACGGCTCGTACTTCATGCCCGCCACCGAGCGGTTTCTGGACGGATTTTTCCCCTGGCTGGCAGAAGGCGACCACGGCTACGCGCCGTCTCAACACGATTACGATAAAAGCCAATAAGAGGAGTGTATGACATGCTGTTCCACACCAAAATCAGTACCTTCGCTTCGCTCATCTGCCTGGCGGCGGTTGTCGCAGGCTGCTCCGGCAGCCAGCCCCCGGCGTCTTCCGCAGGCGACGCTTCGAAATCGCCGGCCGATGCCGCTAAGAGCGTGAACGCCGCGGCTTCGGTCCAAATTCCTTCGCTTCGCCTCGCATGGGGCAATAGCGGCTATCCGTCCCCGTTTGCGTTCAGCGCCTCCGGTCCGGCCGGGTTCCTGCGCAACTCGTTCCTGTTCGATACGCTGACATGGAAGGACGAGAAGGGCGTGATCCCGTGGCTGGCCAAATCGTGGAAGGTGTCGGACGACGGGCTGACGTATACGTTCGAGCTGGAGCAGGGGGTCAAATGGCATGACGGCCAGCCGTTCACCGCGGACGATGTGGTCTTCAGCTTCGACTACTACAAGAAATTCCCGTTCATGTGGACCGGGGACATCAGCCAGATCGCATCCGTCAGCAAAACCGGCGATAGCACGGTAGCGTTCAAGCTTAACTCGAAGTACGCGCCCTTCCTGAGCGATCTGGTCGGCATCGTGCCGATCATTCCGAAGCATGTCTGGGAGAAGGTGGACAAGCCGGTCGAATTCCGCGACGCGTCCGCGCTGGTCGGCACGGGCCCCTACACGCTGAAGGAGTATGACTCCAAGTCGGGCCAATATTTGTACCAGGCCAACGACAGCTATTTTAAAGGCAAGGTCAAGGTGAAGGAGGTCGCCTACCTGAATCCGGCCAACAAGCTGCTCGCGCTGCAGAAGGATGAAATCGACGCCAGCTATTCCCTCAGCTACGCCGATGTGGAGAAGATGACCAAGGAAGGGCTGGACGTAATCAAAAGCGCGCCTACCGGAAGCGCTCTGCGCGTCACCTTCAATCTGGAGCATCCGCAGCTCAAGGACAAGAAGCTCCGCCAGGCAATCGCTTATGCGCTCGACCGCTCGGAGATGGCGCGCAAGCTGACGGGCGGGGAGCCGATCGTCGGCAACGCCGGGATCATTCCTCCGGATTCGCCGTGGTACAACCCCAAGGTGAAGAACTACGCCTATGATACGGCGAAGGCGGAGCAGCTGCTGGACGAGCTGGGCTACAAGAAAAACGCGGAAGGCGTGCGGGCCGATCTGAAGCTGAACGTCATGGTCTCCTCGACTTCTCCCGAGGCTCAGGTGATGCAGGAAATGCTGAAGAAGGTCGGCGTTGCGCTCAACCTGCAGCAGGTCGATGCGGCGACGTTCTCGACGGCGATGGGAGAGAACAAGTACGACATGGCGATTACGGGCCATATCGGTCTGAGCGGAGACCCGGACTTCCTGCGGCTGTGGTTTTTGGGCAAGGCGAACAACACGCTGGCCGCCCGGGGCAAGACGTTCGACAATGCGGAATTCCAGAAGCTCGCCGAAAGCCAGAAGGCCGAGCTGGACCCGACGAAGCGCAAGGCGATCGTGGACGAGCTGCAGAACGTGCTGGCCGAGGAGCTGCCGACGCTGGTGCTGTACCACCGCCCGTTCTACTTTATGTATAAGAAAAATGTGTTCGACGGCTGGTTCAACACGTACGACGGCATAGCGGACGGCATTCCACTTTGGGATAACAAGGTCGCGTTCATCGATGGCGGCAAATAAACAGGCTCTAACCTATGCAGGCGTCTTGATCTTCGTGCTGCTGCTGAACTTCTGGCTCCCTCGGCTTATGCCGGGGGGCCCTGTTGATTTTTTGACCGGAGGCGGGGAGGACGGCGCGATTTTCCTGACGGAGGTCCAGAAGCAGGCGATGCTGGCATATTACCATCTGGACGACTCCTTGTGGGCCCAGTTCACAAGCTATATCCGGGGGCTGTTCACCTTTGACTTCGGCCTGTCCATCAGCTACAAGCAACCGGTTATCGAGGTGATCGCCGAGCATCTGCCCTGGACGCTGCTGATCGTGGGCGCATCCACGGTGCTGTCGACGGCGGCCGGCCTGGCCACCGGTCTGCTGTCCGCCTGGTGGCATCCGGGGCGGAGCGATCGGAGCTGGTTTGTCGGGATGCTGACGCTCAGCGCGATCCCGGAATTCCTTATCGGCATGCTGCTGCTCATTATCCTCTCCGTCCAATGGGGCCTCATGCCGCTGGGCGGGGCGGAGACTGCCTTCCTGCGGTCAAGCGGCTGGTGGGGGCATGCCGTGGATATCGCACGGCACGCAGCACTGCCCACGCTGACGCTGACCTTGACCAATATGTCCGGGCTGTATCTGCTGATGCGCAACGAGGCAATCCGGGTACGGCGGGAGCCTTTCGTGGAATTTGCCGAGGCCAAGGGCATCGGGGAACGGGCGCTGCTGCTGCGGCATGTGGCCCTCAATGCGGCGCTGCCCCTGGTCACGGTCATTGTGATGCGCATCGGCGGACTGGTGGCCGGTTCGGTGCTGGCCGAGACGGTCTTCGCGTACCCGGGGATCGGCAAGCTGCTTCAGGAAGCGATCCTGGCGCGGGACTACCCGCTGCTGCACGGCCTGTTTTTGCTGATTACGGTAGCTGTGCTGCTTCTGAACCTGCTCGCGGATCTCATTTACCCGCGGCTGGACCCGCGCATTCGCATCAGACGGGGGGAGAGTCTATGAACAAAGCGCGCTGGATCGGATTTGCTGTTCTGCTGCTCTTTGCCGTCGCCGCACTCATAGGGCCGCTGCTCGTCTCCTCGTCGCCCTTCGAGATCGACGCCGACCGCTTCCTGCCTCCGTCAGCCGGGCATTGGCTGGGGACGAACTCCCTGGGGCAGGATGTGTTCAGCGGACTTGTATACGGGGCGAGAACGACGCTGCTGGTCGGGCTGTGCATTTCGCTGCTCAGCACGCTGCTGAGCGGCCTGCTGGGCCTGATCGCCGGCTATTCCCGGCGGCTCGATCCCGTGCTGAATGCGCTGGCCAACATGCTGCTGGTGCTGCCGCCGCTGCTGCTTATTCTGATCGTCGCCTCGTTCACCGGCGGCGGCACCTGGCAGCTGATCCTGACGCTGGGCCTGCTGACCTGGCCGTCCTTCATGAGGCTGATCCGCGCTTCGGTGCTGTCGTTGAAGGAGCGGGAGTTCGTCAAGGCGTCCAGGCTGTTCGGCGGCGGCACCTTCTATGTGCTGCGCCATCACCTGCTGCCGTTCCTGTGGCCGCTGCTGCGCACGAAGTTCATCCTGTCGTTTCGGCAGGCGGTGACGATTGAGGCGAGTCTGGCCTTTATCGGCATTGGAGACGCGAACCGCCCCTCGTGGGGGAAAATGCTGCAGCAGGCGTTCAGCCGCAACGAAACGTGGATATCGGACGTCTGGCAGTGGACCGTGCTGCCGCCGACGCTGGCGGTGCTGCTGGTCACGGTCGGGCTGGCGCTGGCCGGGGAGGAAAAATCTGCCGAGGCGGCGCTGACGAAAGCCGGTTCGCCGCGCGGACGCAAAGCGGCGCAGGCTGCCTTCGGGAAGGCCGCCGCCGCGGTGAAGCCGGGAGCGCGCGCGGATGCCGGCGC
>NZ_BCPS01000073.1:0-48652 GCF_016586185.1 Paenibacillus sp. EPM92 | reverse complement strand
GCTGCGCGTTCCGGCCAAGCCCCGGCCGCGGCCGGGCAAGCGGGCGTCCCGCCGCGGCGGCATTGCGCGCTCGCCGCGGACCGGCTGAGCGTCGAGGCCGGAGGCCGCGCGATTGTGCGCGGCGTCAGCTTCGCGCTGCCCGCCGGAAGTGTCGCCGCGCTGATCGGCGAATCCGGCTCGGGCAAAACGACGCTGGCCCGCGCCTTGTATGGCCTCCTTCCCGCGGAGGCGTTGAAGGGGGAGGCCTGGATCGCCGGCAGGCCTATCTACGGAATCGCGGAAGGGCCGGCGATGAAGCGCTGGACGGATGCGGCCTTCATCTTTCAGGACCCTCGCCAAAGCTTCAATCCGCTGCTTACGCTCGGCGCGCAGTTTTCCGAGGCGATGCGGAGGAATCCGGCGCAGGGCCGCGAAGGGAAGAAGGCGGCGCAGGCTGCCGCTGCCGCCGCGCTGCGCGAGGTACAGCTGGACCCGAAGCTGCTGGGAAGCTACCCGCATGAGCTGAGCGGGGGCATGCTCAGCCGGGCGCTCATCGCGCTTGCGCTGATCAACAGGCCGGGCGTGCTCATTGCCGACGAGCCGACAGGCGCGCTCGACCCGATTGTGAAGCGGGAAATACTGGAGCTGTTGACGGCGAAGGTTCGGGAGCACGGGATGACGCTGCTGCTGATCACCCATGATCTTCAGGCGGCGGAAGCGGTAGCGGACCGCATCCTGACGCTTGCCGGCGGGGAGCTGACCGAAGACCGGCGCGTGGAACGGAAGCTCGGCTAGAGGCATGAAGCTCCTTCCTCCGCCGGGCCGGAGGTGTCCGCCTTTCCTCGCCTGTCCGTTGGAAACGGGGATAGGACAGGCAAAGGGGAAGGCGCGCGCAGCGCGGTTTCTTCCGGCAGTGTGACAGTGCAGGCGGAAGTAAAAGGAAAGGAGTCCGGAAGACGATGCTGGATGTGATCGAGGTAAGTAAGCGCTTTGAGGGGCGCAAGCAGGGCACGGACGCCCTGATGGACGTTTCCCTGTCTGTGGAGCGGGGGGAAATCTTCGCGCTGATCGGGGAAAGCGGCTCGGGCAAGTCGACACTGGCCGAGTTGATCGTGGGTCTGCAGCAGCCGACCCGCGGCGTCGTCCGCTGGCGGGAGGAAGCAGCGGCGGAGCGCGCGCCGGACAGCCAGGCGGCAGGCCGTTGCTCCGAACGGTCTGCGTGTCTGTACGCCGGAAGAGCGGCATCCGCAAACGCGCGGTCCCGGGTGCAGATTGTGTTCCAGAATCCGGATCGATCGATGAATCCGTATTGGAGTGTACAGCGCATTGTCACCGAGCCGCTGCTGCTTAATGGCGTAAACCGTACCGAGGCTGCGGCCAGGGCCAGCGAGCTGCTGGAGCAGGTCCGCCTCCCGCAGGCGCTGCTGGATCGGAAGCCTGCCGAATGCTCGGGCGGCCAGAAGCAGCGCGTCGCGATTGCGCGCGCGCTGGCCTTGTCCCCGCGGTTGTTAATCGCCGACGAGATTACCTCGGCGTTGGACCCCGGGACGGAACGGGAGATTTTGCAGCTGCTTCTTGCGCTAAGAGACGAACGACGGATGTCGATCCTGTATATCACGCACCGGCTGGAGACGATCGGCGGCTTCGCCGATCGTCTGGCGGTCATGAAGGACGGGCGGGTGGTCGAGACAGGGGAGACGGAGGAAGTGCTGGAGGCGCCGAAATCAGCCTATACGAAGCAGTTGCTGGCTGCCTGCTTATACCCGTAGCTGCTTGGGGGCGAAGTACTGCTGCATTTCGCGGCAGAACGACTCCTCAGCCTCGGTAAGCCGGGCGTCCTTGCGGATCACAAAGCCGTTCTTGCGGCGAATCTGGATGGAGGCGACCTGGCTGACGGCGAGCTCGCCCCGCCTCACTTCCTCCCGAATGACGGGATAGGGAAGGAACGCGATGCCGAGTCCGGCCTTGATCGCCTGCAAAATGACCGTGAAATTGCTCATTTGCAAAAAACGCACCTGGACGTTGAAACGCTCCAGATGGGTTTGAATATATTCGCTGATATAAAAGCTTTGCGGCAGCAGGACCGTAGTCTGATGCAGATCGCGGCTGTACAGCAATTTCCGTTCGGTCCACGGATGGCCGGCCGGTATGACGAGCGGAAGCTCGTCTTCGAACAGCTCGTAGGCGTCGAAACGGCTGTATACGGCCTCGTCCTCGGGATAGATGGGGAGGAAGGCGACGTTGGTTTTGCCCTCCAGCAGCGCCCGCTGCAAATCGGTGTAACAACTGGCATAGACCTCCAGAAGCTGCTCCGGAAACGCCTTGTGATAATGCGACAAAATGTCCGGCAGGTAGTAGTTGGCAATGTACTGGCTAATATAGACGGACAGGATGCTTTCCTGCCTTCGAAGGGATTGCTGGACCTTCTCGCCGGCTTCCCTTAGCAGGCGGGTCACTTGTCTAGTGTAATCCAACACGATTTTCCCCTGCTCCGTCAGCTGTACCTGTCTGCCTTTGCGCTGGAACAGCGGCGCGCGGAACTGCTCCTCCAGCTGCAAAATATGGTGGCTAATCGTAGGCTGCGAGCAGTGAAGCCGCTTGGCCGCCTCCGTAAAGGAACCGCATTCGGCGAGGACCAGAAAGCTTTCCATCCTCTCGATTGTTTTCACAAGTATCCACCTCGTCAAGCATCTTGCGTAGGAACGCTTATTTTCACCACATTATATTTGAAAATGATTCTCATTGTCAACAGCTGTCGAATCAAGTCGAATCATCTATGCTGTCTTCTCCGGCCGCAAACCGAAGCCGCCTGCCAGACCGTCGAACCTGCGGTCTTGAGCGCGCAAAACCGAAAGCGAGCATAACTCGTGCTGGGACAGCTGCGGTCATCTACCGCTTGCTGAAGGATGCTAATTTAATCAAATAATGTGGAAAAACCTCTCGGGAAGCAGCTTGCTGCACCGAGAGGTTTTTTATTTGAAAATGTGTCTCAGCTTAAGTTAAAAATCAAGTGAATCCGAGTAACATAACACCCTGTGTCAACGAACACACACTTTCAATTCATGAATGGATTGAGGGGGCTTTTGTGTCAGGAAAATGATGGGGGCAGTATTGTTTCATTATTGAGGGTTAATTTGTGTCAATGGTGTAAGGCGACACGAACATAGATCCTTAATCGTGAAGATGATTCGATTGCCGTTTTTTTGTGTTGCAATATAAAGTATAACTGTATATAGTATAACTATATAGTTTGACGATATATAGTCATGCGATATAAAGTTTTTTACCAGGAGGGTAAGCATGGAAAGAGATAAACACTTGCCGTTGACCGAAACCGTTTATTACATTCTGTTGGCCGTGGTCGAACCGGCGCACGGTTATCTAATCATGCAGAAGGTGGAGGAGCTCAGCGGCGGGCAAGTTCGAATGGCCGCGGGTACCCTGTATGGCGCGATTGAGAATCTGGTAAAGCTGAATTTCATTCAGCCTGTGGCCAGCGAGGACAGCCGCCGCAAGGTGTATGCCATTACCAACAAAGGGTTGGAGATTCTGCTCCTTGACCTTGAGCGAATGAAGCACATGATTGCTGTGACGACAGATCGATTGAAATGAGAATGGAGGAACCGCGAATGAAAAAATACAAGTTCTTTACTAACTTCGACGAAGAAGAAAACTGGTTGAATGACATGGCAAGGCAGGGTTACCGATTCACAAAAAAGACGTCGTTCGGTTATGAATTTGAACCTGAAAAGCCAGAGAATGCAACGATAAAAATGGATTACCGCACCTTTAAAAAGCGGGAGGATTTCGAGGATTACTGTGCTTTATTTGAGGACAGCGGCTGGGAACATATCACGGGAACGAAAAGCTCGGGATATCAATATTTTAAGAAAGCAGACAAACAGGGAAGTGAAGAGATCTTTTCGGATGTCGATTCCAAAGCCGGCCGGTATAAGCGGCTGTCGGATATGTGGGCTGCGTTAGCTTGTTCCTTCATTCCTATACTGGCGGCACTCATTTCTACTGACGCGATCGATCCAGGAGTATTGCTTGATCCGAAATCGCTATATTATACTCCGGGATTATGGGATTTAAACGGAGCGGCTTTCTGGAGGGGCTTTCTCTTCGAAACGCCATTCGCCCTGTTTAGAGGCTTCTTCTGGCTAATCTTTCCGGTTATGATAATGACATATCTGTATTTCGCATTTAAGGCAAATAAACAATATAAGAAAACGCAAGAAGATAAAATCACCCGCAAATAAATACAACCGCCCCGATGCAGATTCATGTCTGCATGAGAGCGGCCTGCTGCCAGGAATAAATCGAGGATTGATTAAGCTATAGGGTATTCAGATAAACCGGATGTGCCTTATACCATTCCGGTATATGCGGATCATGTATTGAAATTTATGGATGCTTTAGGCATTCAAAAGGCGCATCTTTCGGGTGAATCTCTGGGCGGATGGGTAAGTACGTGGCTAGCGATTCATCATCCGCATCGCGTTGCCAAGTTGGTTTTAAATACGGCGGGTGGGCTTATTGCAGATCCTAAAGTCATGGAACGTTTGAGAACGCTTACAAGGCAAGCGGTTGAACAACCAACCCGGGAGTTTATAAAAATTAGATTGGAATTTTTAATGCTCAGTAAGACGAGTGTTACAGATGAATTGATTGATATCCGCTACGAAATATATTCCCAGCCGGAAATGCGTAAAGCTGTTGAAAATATATTAGTGCTGCAGGAGATGGAAGTTAGGGTTAAGAATATGCTCTCTGAGGAGGATTTAGCAAAAATAACAGCGCCGACATTTGTTATTTGGACTTCCCATGATCCGACGGCAGGAATCGAAGTAGAAGAACGTTTTGCCAAGGCTATTCCTAATGCCCGAATGAAGGTAATTGAAAACGCGGGACATTGGCCGCAATATGAACAAGCAAATGAATTCAATGAACTTCATATTAACTTTTTGAATGAAGGTGATAGGTAATGGCACATATTGTTGGTGGATATGTAGCTTCCCACAGTTGTTAACCTCATTTGGTAAAGCCGATCAGGACAAAGCTAACCTGGTTTTGAGCGGTTTCAATTATATTAAACAACAATTGGATGAGCAAAAGCCGGATGTCATTATCGTCATCTCAGACGATCATTTCAAATCTTTCTTCTTGGATAATATGCCTATGTTCTGTATCGGCGTTCATACCTGTAAATGGTTGATGCAATACGATTGGCTATTAGCAAGGATTAATTGATACTATCTTGAAAAAGACTGGGGTATATCTTGTCATAGGCATTGTGGAGCGGGATCAGGAATTCAGTAGAGGCACTTTATACAATTCAATTGTGTATATATCGGGTCAATTGTGTATATCGGGCCGGATGGGAATGTTCTAGGCAAACATCGAAAGCTTGTACCAACGGGTTCCGATGGTTAATAAAAAGCGTACTGCGCTTATGCGGCATACGCTTTTTATTTTTTTGATTTTAGGACGACATTCGGCTACTGAATTAAAAAGATAAGTTTGTGTCGTCCGACGGGGCGGGTGTTGGTGTGGGTAATTGACGGAATGAAAAAATTCAACAAGCAACAAGAGTCATACTAACTTTATTCCATGACATATTCACAAAACCCGTATTTTGTACATATGTATATAATTCGATAAAACCCCTTGTATGTTACTGTCGGACGTGTCTAATGACACAAACATGCCATGATCCAATTTAGGTTAATTCCAAAGGGTTTGATGTCACGATTTTTCGCATTTTCTCTATATTCACTTTTGTATAAATCGTGGCTGTTTTGGGGTCCGCGTGGCCCAATAGATCAGCAATTGCCAACAAATCAGCTCCCTCACCGTCGTTATATAGAACGGTTGCGCAAGTATGGCGCAGCTTATGAGGCGTTACTTTATAATTATTTGCTCGAACACCGGCATCTTTTGCAATTTCCTCGATGATTAATCCCACAGCTCTTCTTGTTAGCCGCTGCCCTCGTTTTTCCGAAATAAACAACGCTGGTTCATCAATTCTATTGCGTTTTTGTAGGATCATTTGCCGAACTGGCTTATAATTCTCCAGGGCCCGAATTATTTTCGGTGTCAACACGAGTTTTCTTTCCTTGTTCCCTTTACCAATGACTGCGAGCGATCCATCATCTTCATTGAAATGCTTGAGATCGATACTTACGAGTTCAGAAACCCGTAGTCCGAGCAATAAAAACAGCGTAGTGATTAATGAGTCTCTTTCTTTAAATTTGCGCTTCGCGGCGTATTGTTCAAATGTCATGGCATCCTGTAGAGAAAGGCTTTTAGGAAGCCGTTCACCGAGTTTAGGGTTCTCTATAACTGGGAAACATCATATCGAAGGTATTGTTGTTTAACAGCCCATTTAAAAAACTGTTTTATTGAGGAAATGATGCGTGCTCTCGTCGTGGCTGCAAAAACGGTGCCCAATTTTGGATGCCTTTTATTCGTATTCGTTGTGTGTTTGGGATGTTTTAATGTACCTAAAAATAATTGAAGGTCATTAGCCGTTATATCTTCGATGTATGTAATGTTTCTTGTTTCTTTAAGCCAGGAAGCAAGCCTTACCATCGTGCGGTTGTAATTTTCAACGGTTCCCTTCGAATAGTTCCTGTTGATTTCAAGGTAAACCGTAAACGAATCTATTAAATCATCGATGCAGCGCTTTGTCATAATCGCATCGCCCTCCCCTCTTCGTCCAAATTATAACATTAATTTAATACTTCACGAAACGGTTATTTTGTGAAGTATATTTGTTTTTCTCTTACTTTTTCGGAGTTGGCTTGTGCGGATTTATCGTATGGTGTCTAATGACATTAAACTGTTATCATTCGTGACGATATATATCATTGTTTTCTTTGACAAAAAGAAGTCTCATTAGATCACTATCTTGTCATTTTTCTTTGGAGATGCCGCAAATTGCAAAATGAAAACATGCTCCTTCAAACTTTTTCCAGAAGTTGAGGCGTTCCTTTGATTACCGTTAAAGGATTCAGGATGATATTGGCTGTGCCCGCCGCCATATGCCTAATGGTTTCCCTTCCTTCTTTCTTACATTGAATTTGCACGTACTGTTGAAAATCTTGGATATCGGCCATTAGAACAAAACATTCCCCTTTTAGCTGCGGGTATACATAGGTGATCATTCATGGATCGCAATTTGCCATCTAACCTCTCTTGCACGAGTACTCCCGAGTAATTCTTTTTATCCTGCCAAACTTCTCCTACGATCGATTGTAATGCCGAGTGTTCAGGGAATTCTTCTCCGGGGGCTACTGAGACCAGCTTAACTTGGAGTTCTCCGAACTCTAGCCTTGGAAACCGACTTCTGATCTACGAAAGAGCCGTTCCACCACGCGCTTCATTATCCGATTCGTACGGAAATAGACGGAGACCGGCAAAGTGTTGGCCTCTCTGATCAAGTACAAACAAGTAATGACGCCACTCTAAATAATTCGTTTTACAGCGTTCGCGATCTCATAACCCGGAAGAAAAAGCAAGTATATCCAATTGCTCTCGATTTTGACTCCGTTCGTCCTGGATCAATTGACATAACGTTCTCGCCAATATACGTCCAGCCGTTCTTGGCGCGACCAATCCCGGTAAACTTGGTGCCAACAAGGCCTTGATTCCACGTTTTTCGGCAAAACGAAAATCGGTTCCACCTGGTTTGGAAGCCAAATCAATAATAATAGCGTGATGCGGAACACGGGTCAACACACGAGAAGTAAGGATTTGCTCCGGAACCGTGTTAAAAATAATATCCACATTTACGCCTTCATCGTACAAATCTTTCGTATAAAACGGCTCAATCCCCATCTCCCATGCATGTGCAAACTGCTCCGGTTTCTGCACCCCCGCTTTGACGTGTGCACCCAGGCGCTGAAGCATACTGGCTAACGTAAGACCGATTCTCCCCAAACCCAGCACCATACAACGCGAACCATGTATGGTAATTTCCGTCTGTTGAATGGCCATCATTAAGGCGCCCTCCGCAGTGGGAATGGAATTGTATATGGCAACATCGTCCCTGCTAAATAATTCTATCAGATCGATCTCTAGTTCCGCGCAAAGGTTCCTCAAGTAAGACTTGGCTATGCCAGTACAGACTTTTGCGTGTTTCGGCAAGCAAGACATATATTCCTTGTTCAGCAATAACGTTTCAGATGAAAATGAAGACTCTACTCTGCCATGGTCGTCTGTACCGACAACCGGTAATATCAATACGTCAGCATTGCGAAGCACCTCCCTCGTAAGCTTGGAATGCTGAACTTCATGAAGTTGTTCGTGCAAATCTTCATAACCGATTACCGCAACATTTGCATCCAGGTCAGTAAATGACCGAATGATTTCAAGATGCCGGGCATCGCCTCCAAGGAAGACAATATGCAGACCCGTTAACAAAAAATTCCCCTACTTTCCTTAAGTGTGGACTTAAAATTAACTAACCTCGTTTACCATCTTTAAAAGCGCATCTGCTCCTTTCATCCCAGGGCAAATTCCGCGTAATTCCGCCTCTGTGGTCACCATATCGAGTGGGGCATCCAGCAATTGCTCTATTGTTCGTACCCCGGTTGCGCGTTCTGCCACAATGCGGCGATCGTTTAATTTCTCATTTAACAAACGAATATCAAGCGCCCCGCACATGATATATCCGTGACGGTTGTGATGGCCAGAAGTGTTGTTTTGGGCAGGGCGACCTCGATACTTATAACCTGATGACCTTCAACTTCAATAGGTTTCATCATGATCATCTATGATGCAGCTCCTTTTTTTACACTATATGCCGGGCGTGATATTTGCACCATAGACTGTTGCCCAAATTCGATATTACTTGTATTCGTTGGAAGCCTTCTCCCCTTTCGCCATATACATGTGTAATTGGACTTCGATTCAATTCCATGTAATTTTTGAAATTTATAACAAAGGAGATAACAAACGCGCTGCTTGATCAAGCATGCGCTCGAAAGAAGTACGATGCATATGATCTTCCAAACGATATGGAGTAGCCTCGGCGAGATCCCGTTCGAATTGTTCTGTAAGCTCCCGGGCCACATCGGAATGATACATCACTGCACACACTTCGTAATTTAAACGGTAACTACGTAGATCGTAGTTGGAAGAACCCACTTCGGCAATCTCGCCATCGATAATCATGACTTTCGCGTGCAATACCCCTTTGTTGTACTGAAACACATCGATCCCTGCTTCCACGAGTTCGCCATAATACGTACGGCTTGCAGCTCCTGCAACTTTAGGAATCACTTGGCGCGGCACCAGTAATCTCACTCGAACGCCACGCGCTGCGGCTGTTTTGATGGCCATCATGATATCCGCATCGGGTATAAAATAAGGGTTGGTCACGTCGATAGTTCGGGTCGCCTGCGTCAGGCAGATGAAATGCATTTCCCGAATGACCGGAGTAGGCAGCCCGGGATTGCCTTCGAATATCTGTATATAGACGTTATGCGAATCCTTGGACGGGGAAGCTTTTCCCATGTGGGTGCCTTCCATCGTTCCCAGCTCCGATCCCCATTCCCATCCGTATCCGGATCGTTCTGTTTTGCCGGATGGAAATGGATGAATGGCTTTATCGTCTGAAAGTTGAGCCGATTCAGGGATAAATTTTGCCTTTCTCGTTGAATGGAGCATGTCCGGTGACGCCATTTTCCAGTGAGCCTCAAAAACGGCTTTCACATCATCCGCTGTTTCGCCGGTTAACCGCATATGAGTGTCGCGCCAAAAACCGACATCCGGCTTCATTCCGGTATACTCGTCCCCAACGTTGATTCCTCCCATGAAGGCTTCCTTTCCGTCGACGATGACGATCTTGCAATGATCCCGGTATGTCAAGTTGGATAGTACCCAGGGGAATCGCAAGGGAAAGAAGGTCCTGCATTCAATGCCTGCTTCCATCATCCGGCGAACCGTATGTTTGGGAAATGACCGGCTTCCCCAGCCATCCCTTATAAAACGAATGTTCACACCGGATAAAGCCCGGTCAATCAGCACATCTGTGATACGTTTACCGATATGGTCATTCCGGTATATGTAATATTCAAGATCGATTGTCTTTTGTGCGGCCTGAATTGATTGAAGGAGTTTTCCGTAGGTTTCCATCCCGTTCGTGAGGATTTGGACGTAACCGGTTCGAAGGCCACTGACAGACAAAGGTTGCAAAGCCCGAGCGATAACAAAAGCGGAGTCACCACATGCTGGAGGAACGCTATCGGGTTATTGTGCGAAGAAACGAGCTTGTCCCGCCGCATTTGCACAGGATTCGTTACGAACAGGTAACAAACGAATCCGATAATCGGTAATACAAGTCCGACTGATATCCAAGTTAACGCTTTGGCGGGGCGGCGCACCTCCCGAACCGCAATAATGATCAATAGTGCCGTATTTACTAGCCATAATCCTGCTATCCATGCCAAGAAAATCAGCCTCCCAATCCAGTCATCTACGAGGGAATAAAGGGACAGCCATGCCGAGAAGAGATCGGCATGGCCTTTTTTAGAAACCTTTATACTGCGGTTCTTCCTGTTCAATTTGTTGTAACCGTGGAGTGACCTGGTCAATGATGTTTTGTGTCTGTTGCGCTGCATTTGTGAACGTGGTTTTGGCCTGCTGGTTTTGTGTATTTAACGCAAACTGTTCAAAGCTGGCCTGCGCGCTTTTTAATGAAGCTACAGCTGTTTTCACTTGAGAAGCTACCGTCATGTTGATCACCTCCTGAAATGGCATCCGTATATAATATGTCAACCCGTCAGAAAATTAATGAATGGTAAAATTTGATGATTGGCTATTGTCAGGGGTTAGAGTCTTCCTGAAAAGACTTACCGCAATCTATGCCCTTCTTGGCAATGCTTGAAGCCAGCAAGTACAGCCCAACATAGATAGGAAAAGAATAGGTATGTTTCCAGTGAACGGGGTGGTATAAATCGGCCATTTGTGAAATCGGTTCAGCCAAAAAAGCGGAAAATCCCCCAAATAGGAGAGCTTTGAACAACGGATGTATGCCAGACTTGTACTGGTGTAAGAACATAACCGTGACGGGAAGAAGTGAAAAATTCCATGGAAAATTAGCGGGCATGAACGGTATGACTTCCCAGTGATAATGCCAGAGTCCCATGGCAATCCCAAGCTGGTCCAGCCACGATGACACGATAATCATCGTAAACCCGATAGGAGAAACTGTCCCGTAGCTCTCTTATCCCGAAATCCGATCCAAAATAGCCAGGGGCATATCGATAAAACTACTCCAAACCACCATTGCCGCGTAAACAGTACGTGAGTGCGCCAAATGTCAGTCATGTTGCGGTGTGCTTCAACAATCAATTGATAGGCTTGTTCGATTGCATGATGAATCTGATTTTCGTCCACTGATATGCCACCCCTTTCCGTTATCCGCTTACCGATCATTTTTCATCCGATATGTGCCTGTTTTATATACGCGAGTTTCCATACAGTATATTCGACGTTACAAATACGCCGACCGGCGGCAGCGAAGTTGAAGGCGGTTGCGGTGGGATATAGCCGCTATACCCCGCCAAGCTTATATCAGTTGTCGCTACCCAGGTTCCATATTCGCCCGCCTGTAAAGAAGAGGGTAGCATCCGCAGACGTCCGGTGAGAACCAAATGCCGAAGTTGAATCTTGACATCGTCATAGATGGTTAATTGGCCGGAGTAGGCGGCGTAGGGGGAATGAAACATGATCTGCTGCGTGCTTTCATTCCAACTTCCTTCAATCGGAATCGGCGTTCCACGAAATTGGATGGTGCCTTGAATTTGCTGGTCCTGCAAAACACGCATCACTAGTTTGCCCCACACAACCGGTCTTCCGGCGACAGATGCATGAACTCCCCATATGGAAAAGGGAGGTAAACTCTTTGTACTTGTTTGAGCCGCAACGGACATGATTCATCACTCCTCAAAGTTAGATCACGCCATTATATGCGTCCTCGGAAAAAATGCCAGTCACTGGGCAAGAATTCTTTGCAGATAACCGAACATGATCAAGTAAAAGAAGATGGACTTTCTCTTATACTGGTTGTTTCTTAATGCAGACAGGTTTCGAACAAAATTGTTTCAACCCATCCCAGTTGCCCCAGATGCAATTTTTACATCGATTTGGTTGTCTTGGGGCAGAGGTAGTCCAGTTTTTAATGCTTGTACTGAATGTTGGTAACATGCAGGCATCCGCCTTTCCAAATTTATGCAAACAGCATTTAAGTTGTCCAGAAACGAATCATACTATGCAGTTATCCGCATCGTGAAAGTCCGCTTGGATTTGATCCCATCTACCCTTGTCCCCTGCATACAAATATCAAAGGCCGGAGCAACCCATTTTGGGCAACAGCCGGCCATTTGGTCCTATTTCGCAGGCATTCTACCGATGGCTCGAATCGCAAACATTTTTCACACACCGATTCTCCCAGTTGTTGCAGAAGTCCTCATATACTTGCTCTACGCCACAGTCGGATAGCATGTGCCTGGCCAAAAAGTCATACCAGAACTGGTCGAAAGACAAGGGCATCCGGGTTCCATATTGGGAACGAAGGGTTACATAGCGGTCCCAGATTTTGATTCGGAATGCTGCCAATTCATCACATCGCTCCATGTCGGTTCGCCTTTAAGCGGCGCTGGTGTCGCTGGATATTTCTGACGTTTTCGCTTTTTCTTCGGAGAGCTTTTGAAATTGTTTCGCCCTTTCCAGATGAAAGGTACGTAATTGTTCGTGATACTGAGCCATTTTCATGTGCCAATCGTACATTTGCCTGACATAAGCGGCCTGGTCATGCGTATACATGGGCATTGCCTGTTTGAATAAACTGCATTTGAAAACATTCCTCCTTGGGTTAGGTAAAGTTGAACTTACAGCATTAGTCTATGGCAGACGCATAGAAGCGACAACGGCATCCGCCCGGTTTCCGGTCATTTTATCGGGTTGGTTGTCTATATGCAGGCGGAAACACAGCCTTTTGGGGACCTGACTCCTATGATGCATAAAGGATATGAAAATCGGAATAATATCAGTTGCATATTCTGAAAATGGCGAATGAAAAGGAGAAAGTATGGAAAAAAGCGAACTTAAATCACAATTTAAACAGCGAATCAAAACGACAAGTAACAAATCTCCAATAATCTTGGATGGAAAGGCAAGTGAAAATGTTCCAACCGAGCCGAGTTTAATGGAGCGAACCAAAGAAGTGATGGAGAATATAGGAACCGAAATAAATAGCGTCTGACAGTATATGGCTTTTATAGCTTGGTCAACGTAACCTTTGAGATTATCGATGGGGACATTCCGTACAGATTGGAACAAGTAAATGTTTCTCATAATTAAAAACCGGTCGGTTAGGGATCGCCCTGACCGACCGTTACAGTGTATTTTAGCCAACGAAATTCGGATTGGGCCCCGTATTATCCTTTGGGTTTTACGAACAATGCAGCGAGAAACGAAAAAATAATCGCTGCGGATATTCCGGCACTGGTCACTTCGAAAATTCCGGTGATGATCCCAATCCAGCCATTGCTCTTTAGTTCTTGAAGCGCACCATGGACAAGCGCGTTACCAAAGCTTGTAATCGGGACCGATGCTCCTGCCCCGGCAAATTCAATCAGCGGATCATACCATCCAATTCCGTCGACAATCGCGCCCAATACAACAAGCAGGGTCATGGTGTGGGCCGGTGTAAGTTTCAAGACATCAAAACAAAATTGTCCGAAAACACAGATTGCACCTCCCACCAAAAAAGCCCAAAGAAAAATCATAATATCTCCCTCCCTGCCTCTATGGATACGGCATGAGCGATACAAGGAATGCTTTCCCCTTGTTGAAATGAAATCGGGGATAGCAGCGCCCCCGTAGCGACAACGAGGATTCGTTTCAGTTCACCTCTTCGCATCCGATTTAGCAAATGTCCATAGGTAACAACTGCCGAACAACCGCAGCCGCTTGCTCCGGCTTGAACCATTTGGGTTTCATAATCGTAAATCATCATCCCGCAATCGGAATATTCGGTTTGTTCGATGGGAAAGTTATGTTTCTTAAACAATTTACAGGCGATTTCATATCCGACTTTCGCAAGATCGCCGGTAACGATCAAATCGTAATAACCCGGTTCAATTCCCAAATCTCGAACATGCGCCTCAATGGTGTCTACCGCTGCAGGAGCCATCGCTGCGCCCATATTAAACGGATCTTTAATGCCCATATCGATAACCCGGCCAATGGTGGCAGATGTAACAACCGGTCCGTCACCTTCCATGGATACGATGGCAGCACCGGCCCCGGTTACCGTATATTGGGCGGTTGGCGGTTTTTGCGAACCGTACTCGGTCGGATATCGGAACTGTTTCTCCGCACCGGAATCATGGCTGCATGTCCCCGCCAATACAAATTTCGCCGAACCGGAATTTACAAGGTTAGCTGCTAATGCCAGACTTTCCATCGAGGTTGAACAAGCGCCAAACACACCGAGGTAAGGGATCGATAATGTTCGCGCGGCAAAACTGCTGCTAATGATTTGATTCATCAAATCCCCTCCTATGTAAAACTGGACTTGTTCCTTTGTCAACCCCGCATTTTCAATAGCCAGTTTTGCCGCTTCTTCAATCAATGCCTTTTCTGCTTTCTCCCAGCTCTTTTGTCCCATCATGGATTCTCCATGGACAATGTCAAAATCTTTGGCCAGCGGGCCTCTTCCTTCAAATGGACCCACTACCGTTGCTGTTGATCGGATGAACGGCTTGTTCTCAAATAGCCAACTCTGGTGTCCCTTTAACATATTAAGAGCCTCCCCCGCCTTTGATCAGCAAATGTACAATTCCTACCGCAAAGGCGGCGACTGTACCAAATACAATAACCGGTCCAGCCAGTTTAAACATTTTACCGCCAACACCGAGCACCATACCTTCACTCTGATGTTCAATCGCAGCGGATGCCATCGAATTCGCAAATCCCGTCACAGGCACTGCGGAACCCGCACCAGCCCATTGGGCAAACTTATCGTACACCCCCATGCTGGTCAGAATGACAGAAAGGAGTATCATAACCGCCACGGTAGGGTCTCCAGCTTTTTTCTCATCAAAGCCGCCCCAATGCACAAACATTTCCTGGATGGCTTGTCCAACCAAACAAATGGCCCCGCCAGCTATAAACGCACGAATGAAGTTTTTGAGTATGGGCCTCGGAGGTTCGACGCTTTGCGCCAATTCTTTATATTCCTGTTGTACCTGCGTTAAATTTTTCTTTATATTATTTGCCATGAACATCCTCCTCGAATTTCAGCTGACGTATAATTGGCGAATTGTTAACGAATCAGCAATGGTTTCACTTCATCAATAATCTTTTCTAACGCTTTTGAACATTGCTCGTACATCTGCTTTGTATTTTGTTCTTTGGTAGATAAGCCAAACATTTCGAGATCCGCTTCACACTTTTTCAATGTTGCAAGCAACACGGCTTTTTTCTGGGGTTTCGGTACTTTGATCTGATCATCAAATAAATCAACGTATAGCTGGCCATAGGAATCCACCTGTCCAAGAAATACGTTATCAATCGAAACACCTAATTTCTCCAGTTCCGTATCCAGCCATTTCCTGTTTAAACCGATTGTGGCAAGCGGTTCGTCCATTATTTTTCCATCCATAATGACCGATTGAGGCTCTTGTTCCGGCCCGACTTTCGCTCCCAGGTGTTTAGGCGTTAACGGTTGATTTTCCTTGGTTAGAAGAACGCTAACGTCACCACTTGGTTCCATGATGGCGAATTCAACATCGGCAGCTTTGAACACATTCTTTTTTCGAAGCTGTTCCATAAGTTCATCCGTGGTAATCCTCTCTTTTTTTAGGTTATCCTCCATGATCTTGCCGTCCTTAATGAGCACTGTTGCTTTGCCATCGAATAAGTCTCTTGCCGTTTTACTTTTCAGCTGTAAATATTCAATCCCTAAAGAAACAACGGTCCAAACCGTCATCGAAACCAAGCCAAGATACCAATTGGACTCCAGATCCAACGAAACGTAAGCCGCAATGCTGCCGATCGTGATTCCGGTGATATACTCAAACAATGAAAGCTGTGATACCTGTCGTTTACCCAATATCTTCGTTAGGACAAAAAGAACCCCCATAGCCAATAACGTTCGCAAAGCGATTTCTACCCAATCCGGCATAATATTACCATTCCTTTCCAATCACATTAATCGACAAAGGTAAATATGTCCCTATTCCATTATTTTCATGCATTTCCATCTGAAAATTTTTCTAACGTATGCTTTTGTTGCGAAACGGAAATATTAATTTCGGTATTGGGAGAATGCAAGCATCTATTCCTATTACCCGTGAAACATTATCCTATCCTAAGGTAAAGGAGGTGACGTTCCGTGACAGTTGCTTCTCAAGTGAAAACGTGCGTAGCATCTTTAAAAAGTGCTCAGGCGAGTCTGGAACAATTTGCTTTGGAAACACAAAATCAAGAAGCAAAATCGCTCTTTACGAATGCGGCCCAACAAACCCAACAAATCGTGCAGCAAGTAGAAAGCCGCGTACAACAGTTGGAAAATGAAGAGCCTCAATATAAGGGGTTTTAAGAAAAACAGACAAACCATGAATATTGAGGACATGGCTTGTCTGTTTTCATCGGTGAACAGATTAGAAAAGAGATCAAACCCTACAAGTTGAGTAGGGTTTGATCTCTTTTCGCCACTATTCTTTTGTTTAGACAGCTAACGTTTTGTAGGATTGTCCATCATTACAAAGATGTTAGGGAAAAACCAATTTAGTCAAGTAACACCGTTTGACTTCATTTCAGCTATTTTTTAGGTGAAGTCGTTGGAAATACTCTATATGACATGCAACTGTCTACCCTATGCTGTATTCTTTATTCTTATGGAGGTCATTTATGTTAAGACGGCAGGCCAAAAGTTTTGGAAATAAGAAGTTGGATCGATGGAACCCTGTGCCTTAATTCCGATAGTAGCATAATTACCCAATAGTTGGATTTCGTGCCGAATCAACTTATAAAAATATGGAGACTTAGTCCCTGGGCATCCGTTGAGCTGCTAAAAAAATAAGAAGTATCAAACCCATATACCCAAATAGCGGATAAAGATAAGTAAGTAAGGAGGTGAAACCGGCTTGACTAATCAAAAAACTAGCAAGTAATATGCCAAGAACTAACCAACTTTTAGGAATATTATATAGACTTTGGATTTGACGAGAAATTCCGAAAACATTGCCTATCAATGTGGTGAATATTTCTCCATAGATTACGAGCAAAAACAATACATGAAAAAACCGCCCGAAATCTCGAATAATCTCGGCCATCGGAAAATCGTATTGAAGAATCTCGGGCATCTTTGAGCTCATTGCAAAATGGCTGACAAGAAGCATAAAACCAAGACCAATGCCTCCCCAAAACCCTCCCCATTTTAATGCGCTTTCGTCATCCACCTCACTCCCCAGAGGAACCATAACGGCTAGAATAAAAGCAAAATTCAATCCTGCATACACAAACGGACTCACGAACCACTTCAAATTGTACAGTTGTTGGTTCTGCCAACCGACTATATCAAAAATATTGTCTATTCTGACAACCTTTACGACAAGGAGAATAGTGAAAAAAAGCATCATGGGAACAACTAACGAGTTTACGAACATAATTCCGCTGATTTCCTTCGTCATCACCAGATAACACAAAACGATGCTGATGATAATACCCAGTTGATAGGGTAGACGGAGTTGTTCTTCGAAAATGGTACCGGTTCCTGAAAGCATCACGGCCGTTACCCCAAATAGAATAATTAAAGTCAAGGCATTTGCGACTTTGCCGAAAATCTTGCCAAACAGATAAACATTAAACTCCTGATATGAAAATGCTTTGATATGGTGAGCTAGAATCATCATTTTAGTGCCGATCCACACAAAAAGAAAGGTGCTGCATAAAATGCCTAATACCCCATAGGCTCCGTATACCGTGAAAAACTGCATAATCGACTGTCCTGAAGCAAATCCGGCTCCCACCACGGTTCCCGTATATGTTGCGGCGATTTGTATTATCATATTTGTATTTTTCTTCATATTTCACCCATGTCCTGGTAGAGAATAGAATCATTAAATTCTATGCTTAAAAAAAATGCTTATTCCAAAAGGAACTCGTTGTCAGCCGTTATGACGAGAATCGATAGTGGTCCGGTAGATCATCAATTAACAAACTTGAGTCTTTAACAATGACATGGTAAATATGCAGCTCATGAATCTGGGCATGATTTTTGGAATCGGTAAACTTATGGTTTTGGCCTTTATTTATCTACCGAGGATGAATCTGTGCAATCAACGCCCCGCTTGGCGATGCTCGAAGCCAGCAGATATAGCCCCACATAGATAGGAAACGAATATGTATGTTTCCAGTTAACGGGGTGGTATAAATCGGCCATTTGTGAGACCGGCTCGGCCACAAAAGCGGAAAATCCCCCAAATAGGAGAGCTTTGAACAACGGATGTATGCCAGACTTGTACTGGTGTAAGAACATAACCGTGACGGGAAGAAGTGAAAAATTCCATGGAAAATTGGCCGGCATGAACGGTATGACTTCCCAGTGATAATGCAAGAGTCCCATGGCAATCCCAAGCTGGTCCAGCCACGATGACACGATATTCATCGTAAGCCCGGATAGGAGAAACTGTCCCGTAGCTCTCTTATCCCGAAATCCGATCCAAAATAGCCAGGGGCATATCGATAAACCTACTCCAAACCACCATTGCCGCGTAAACAGTACGTGAGTGCGCCAAATGTCAGTCATGTTGCGGTGTGCTTCAACAATCAATTGATAGGCTTGTTCGATTGCATGATGAATCTGATTTTCGTCGACCGATGCCACCCCTTTCCGTTATCCGGGTACCGATCATTTCATACAGTATATTCGACGTTACAAATACGCCAACCGGCGGCAAAGAAGTTGAAGGCGGTTGCGGTGGGACATAGCCGCTATAACCCGCCAAGCTTATATCAGTTGTCGCTACTCAGGTTCCATATTCGCCCGCCTGTAAAGAGGGGGGAGCATCTGCAGGCGTCCGGTGAGAATCAGATGCCGAAGTTGAATCTGGACATCGTCATACATGGTTAAATGGCCGGAGTAAGCGGCGTAGGAGTAATGAAACACGATCTGCTGCGCGCTTTCATTCCAGCTTCCTTCAATCGGAATCGGTGTTCCGCGGAATTGGATGGTGCCTTGAATTTGTTGGTCCGGCAAAGCACACATCACGAGTTTGCCCCACACAACCGGTCTTTCGGCGACAGATGCATGAACTCCCCATATGGAAAAGGGAGGTAAACTCTTTGTACTTGTTTGAGCCGCAACGGACATGATTCATCACTCCTCAAAGTTGGATCACGTCATTATATGCGTCCTCGGCCGGCATTCAAGCGATCGGCAACACGGCAGAAGATTTGCCGCCCGTTCCTAGCGAACACCCGACGATCGGACGTGACCCGGAGTACAAGCGGTACGGTACGCTTAGCTGACTGGCAGGCATCGATCTGGTTATAGGTAAAGTGGTCGGTTCAGTAGAAGATCGCCATCGCAGCAAGGAATTTGTGAACTTCCTCAAAAAGTTGGACAGCACCTACGAACCGGGATTACGAATCCAAATTATTTTGGATAACCACTCCTCCCATACTTCGAAGGAAACCAGGGCATATTTGGAGACCGTGCCTGGGCGGTTCGAGTTTATATTTACGCCTAAACATGGTTCATGGCTCAACATCATCGAAGTGTTCTTCGCTAAAATGACCAAACAGGCGCTGCGGCATATTCGTGTTCAATCAAAAGAAGAATTGAAGGAACGCATTGAACAATACCTGCAGGAAGTGAACGCCAATCCGGTTCCGTTTCGTTGGAAATATGGTTTGGATGGGTCGGTTTCGTAATCTAACGATACTTTAGGAACGTTCTACTAGTCTGGCCGTCATCGAGTAATTTCCGTAGCGTCGAGGACGTCGTTAACATGTCTGTCGAAGACCTAACGGCCTTCATCATCGAGTGTGGCAAGAATCGCTTTGAGAACCCGAAAGAAGTGGTTCAGGCTTTGCAGAAAGCGGCGCGTTCTTCCTACCGCTTGCCTAAGGCCATGGCTGATGCCGTTAACTTTGCGATGGCTTCGAACATTCGAATCATCCGTTCTCTTCAAGAGCAGCCCAAATCGCTACAAAAGGCGATCGAAGAAAATTTGGTGACCATTCCACAGACCCTCACGTCTGTACCCGGAATCGGCCCCATTTTCGCAGCTGGCATCCTTTCAGAGATCGGAGACATTCAGCGTTTTCCAAACCATATGAAACTAGCCAAGTACGGCGGACTCGCATGGACGGAAAACCAGTCCGGTAATTTTAAAGGCGTTGAATCTCGGCTTATTAAGTCCGGCAACCGTTAGTTGAAGTACTACTTCACCGAAGCCGCAAAGAGTGTCCAGGTGCACGACACAGTATTTGCGTAGTACTACAACCTCAAAAAAGCGGAGCCGGCGAAATACGCCGAAAAACGTGCCCTTGCGCTTACAGCTCGTAAATTAGTGCGGTTGGTCGATTATCTGCTGCGAACCAACCGACTCTACGAACCTCAAGAGGTGATCCGACAAAATGCTTGACATTTTTTTGACAAGATTTTGCTATTATCTTATCATAGTCATAATTTTCGGTAAATAATTTTCGCGCCTTATAAGTATATGTTTGTGTCACCAGATACGTAAAAGGGGATGTTTGTGTCACTGAGCTAGGACACAAACATCCCCTTTCAACTAATAAGAACCCTTGATTTTATTGAGTATTAATTATGGCATGTTTGTGTCATTGGACAGGACGACACAAACATTATCCGATTTCCCTCTTTTTCTTTTTGCAAAAAAGCAAAACAACACCTTCCTGGAACCCAATCTTTAATAAATGATTTGTTTACCTTAAACGAGTATGAGGCTACAGCATGATTCCGCGGCAGCCTCATTATGTCGTGCTCTTGCTTTCTGAGAAACGATTGTCCATTGATAAAAAATGTTGGTTAAACTTTTTCATTAAATCCCTTTGTTTCTACATCCAAATAATTAACTATAGACTAGCTCTTTTTTGCTTAGACCAAGCATCTCTGCTGTTGAAGTATGAATTTCGTGCAGAAGCTCTGGATTTTCCATTAGTGACACGCCATAAGAAGGAATCATTTCTTTAATTTTCGGTTCCCACTCTTTCATATGTTGCGGGAAGCATTTTTTTATTACCTCAAGCATAACGTGAACAGCAGTAGAAGCACCTGGAGAAGCACCTAGTAATGCTGCAATCGAGCCATCGGCGGCACTAATAACTTCCGTACCAAATTGAAGTGTACCTTTGCCGCCAGCTTCAGTATCTTTGATAACTTGCACACGTTGGCCCGCTATTACTAAATCCCAATCCTCGCTTTTGGCGTTCGGGATAAACTCTCGTAACTCTTCCATGCGCTTTTCTTTCGATAACATTACTTGCTCGATCAGGTATTTTGTCAATGACATGTTTTTTGCACCTGCCGACAACATAGTTACGAGATTATCCGGTTTTACGGAAGTTACCAAATCAAACATGGAACCGGTTTTTAAAAACTTTGGTGAGAAGCCGGCAAACGGTCCAAATAGCAACGATTTTTTATTGTCGATAAATCTTGTGTCAAGATGCGGTACAGACATTGGTGGAGCTCCAACCTTAGCTTTGCCGTATACTTTTGCATGATGCTGCGCTACAACTTCCGGATTATTACACACCATGAATATTCCGCTTACCGGGAATCCCCCAATATGTTTTCCTTCAGGAATACCGGATTTTTGCAGTAAATGCAGGCTTCCTCCCCCGCCTCCGATAAAGACGAATTTTGCAGTATGGCGTTCGACGTTACCGCTATTGAGATTCCGCACTTTCAATTCCCACAAGCCGTCGCTAGTACGTTTAATATCATTAACACTATGTTTGTAGTTTATATCAACGTTTTTGCTCTTTAAGTGGTCAAACAAAATGCGCGTTAAAGCACCAAAGTTGACATCAGTTCCAGAGTCGATTTTTGTTGCCGCTATAGGTTCATTCGATGGACGGTTTTGCATAATAAGCGGAATCCATTCCATCAGTTTTCCAGGGTCATCGGAAAATTCCATCCCTTGAAACAGAGGATTATTTGACATCGCTTCAAAACGTTTCTTTAAAAACGTTACATTTTGTTCCCCTTGTACCATACTCATATGAGGCAATGGCATGATAAAGTCCTGTGGATTATGTATCAGCTTGCTGCTTACAAGATAAGACCAGAACTGCATTGAAACCTGAAACTGTTCATTAATTTTGATAGCTTTACTAATATCTACAGATCCATCCGGTTTTTCGACCGTGTAGTTAAGCTCGCATAGTGCCGCATGCCCCGTTCCCGCATTATTCCATTCGTTAGAGCTCTCCTCTCCTGATTTTGAGAGCTTCTCAAATACTGTAATTTCCCAGTCCGGTACTAATTCTTTCAGAAGTGTCCCCAAAGTCGCACTCATGATTCCGGCACCAATTAAGATAACGTCTGTTTTAGTTTCTCTGTTGCTCATTTTTACCTTCCTTATACATTTAAAATTCGCAGAAAGGATGCAGGCGCTCCTGCTTAGGAGTCACACCAAGCCAAGGCGCGACCTAGTCATACACCTTTTCTGTCTCGATTATAATCCTATAGATTAAAATATTTATATACTATTATATGATAGTTATAAGGTATACGACAAGAAGTGCGGCAAAGAAACCTTACCGGATAATCCTTATAGCGTGCAAATCAGCTTCCACTATAGCTAGTTACAGGTGTTACATTGTATTTGTACATATGTCTTGGCCTTCTTCTTATATTGTTATACACAAATATTAGTGCTATTTTGATTTAGTAAAAAAATAAGTGCCAGATCCCTATTTGGGATTTGTAAAATAAAAAGGACTAGATAATCTAGTCCAATCCAATCAATACTATAACGGTCCAAATAGCAACGATTTTTTATTGTCGATAAATCTTGTGTCAAGATGCGGAACAGACACACCATAAATATTCCGCTTACCGGGAATCCTCCAAATATGTTTTCCTTCAGGAATACCGGATTTTTGCAGGGGTACCCTTTCGTAACATCAATGCATCGGATTCATCGACGCATGGTTGACGACGACGCGGCGGATGAAGAACGCCGTGGCCAGGCGGATACAGCTCCGGTGGCAGCTGGTTCAGGCCGTTCGTCTGCGCCGGCATCCACACCATGGAGATGCCGACCATTAGGCCGATATGCAAGGCGACAATGAAACCGACCGAAGACGCCGGCGTAATGCCGGAGAAAAACCATAACATCGCTGCAACGACGACGAGGCCGGGAATGACGAGCCACTTCGGCCCATATTTGTCGAACAAACGCCCCATGTGCGGCGACAGGATGCCGTTCAGCGCGCTGCCCGGCAGCAGCATGAGCCCGGCGGCGAACGCGGAAAGTCTCATGCCGTTCTGCAGATACATCGGCAGAATAATCATGCTCGACAAAATAATCATCATACACGACAGCACCATAAGCAGCCCCACTAAGAACATCGGGTACTTGAAGACGCGCAGGTTCATCATCGGCTCGCGCATAAACGTCTGCCGCAACGTGAACAGCGCGAGCGCTGCCAGCCCGATAACGATCGATGTGACCACGATCGCGCTGGTCCAGCCTTCTTCGCCTTCGCCCGCCTTGCTGAAGCCGAAGACGACGCCGCCAAAGCCGATCGTGGACAATGTGACGGACAGCAGATCGATGCGGGGCTTCGTAACGTCGGTGACGTTTTCCAAATACTTCAGCCCTATCAACAGCCCTATGACCAAAAACGGCAGCGAGAGCCAAAAGATGTAGTGCCATGTTAAATATTCGATCAGGAGACCCGCCACGGTCGGGCCGGTCGCCGGCGCGAACATAATGACGAGACCGACAAAGCCCATCGCAGCCCCGCGCTTCTCCGGCGGATAGACGACGAGAATCGTATTGAACATGAGCGGGATCAACAAGCCCATACCGGCCGCCTGCAGTACGCGAGCGACCATCAGCATTTCGAAATTGAACGCGAGCGCCGCGATCAATGTGCCGATGATCGAGCTCACGAGCGAGCCGATGAACAGCTGTCTCGTCGTAAACCATTGCAGCAGCAGCCCGGTCATCGGCATCAGAATACCGAGCGTCAGCAGGAACCCTGTCGTCAACCACTGAGCGGTCGCGGCAGAAATTCGGAACACGTCCATTAAATTACTGATCGCGATGTTGAGCGCCGTCTCGCTGAACATGCCGACGAAGCCGCATATGAGCAGCGACGCCATGATGGCCCGCGTATTGTATTGTTTCTTCATCGCTCCCACTTCCTCATCAGAAAAATGTCTATTTGTACGAGACCCTGTATTCGGTCCGCTCTCTGCTACAATAGTATTTGAAGTTACCCACGTCAATACCCGGAACATAAAATTTGTAAATCGAAAGAGAGTTGTTTGCGCGTTCCGTCAAGGATGGCATCGGGTGCTCGGCGCCTCGTCCGTGCCAGAAGCGGAGCTTGACCCCATCCCCTTCGGCTACGACGATCGCCGGGAAGTCGTGGCCCCGCTTACCGTTGACCTCGACGGGACTTAGTTACCGCGTAAAAAAACCGACCTCTCTTGCTTCCAGAAGAGGTCGGTCGTGTCAATTTCCTTACGGTGTTTAGGAATTTGCTCGTACAAGTTGGCTAAGAGCCTCGTGAATTGGCGTTAGCGGCCGACCAAGCAGCTTTTCGAAATCGGTGCTTTCGACATCCAATGTGCCTTCACGAATTCCTTGTTGGATCCCGACAAGTATCGGGATGACGAAGTCCGGTACACCAACATTTTTCATGATGTCGGCATAGGCGGCATCATCGACTTGCTGCACGGGAACTTCCTTATCCAGTACAGAGCTAAGAGCAGACACCAATTGTTCCTGCGTGAGCGGCTTGCCGGACAACTCGTAAGTCTTATTCTCATGTCCGTTTCCTGTAAGAACGGTTGCTGCTGCATCCGCATAATCTTGCTGGAGGGCCCAGCCTACCTTTCCAGAACCCGCGGACGTCACCCAAGGCGCTCCTGCCAGTACGCCTTGAATGCTCGAAATTTCATTCTCCAGATACCAATTATTCCGCAGGAATGCGTAAGGAATTCCTGTTTTCAGAATGGCCTTTTCCGTGGCTTGATGCGGCGGAGCCATGAGATTCTTGCTTTCGCTTGCATTCGCGATGCTCGTATATGCAATGAAACCGACTTTCGCACGGGCAGCGGCTTCTACTGCATTCGTATGTTGACGAATTCGGGTGTCATTGTCCCCGTCAGCGGAAATGATCAAGATCCGATCAATCCCCGCGAAGGCGGCATCCAAAGTTTCCGGACGATCAAAGTCTCCTTGCCGAACATCGACGCCTTTCGCGCGAAAGTCTTCCGCTTTCTCCGGATTGCGAACACTGATAGCAAGTTGATTCGCCGGTACGGTTTTCAATAACGTGTTCACTACTTTCGTTCCCAGTTTCCCTGTTGCACCAGTCACTAAAATTTTCATCGCTGTTTCCTCCATTTTTTTGTAATCACTACTGTTATAACAATTACTATTACAACAAGTGCATATAATAAAAGCTCTGATGGGAGCTTTTATTTGAACTTTTCGATTAGTTGGTCTAACGTCGTTTGTGCCAGCCTTTGTTCCATCACGGATTGGGCGTCTCTCAATTCCGCTTGAAGGACTTGCTCGATATTCCGCCCAACCGGGCAATCGAAATTTGGGTTATCGTGAATGCGAAACAGTTGATTCTCCTCTGTCGCGTTCACGGCACGATAAACATCAAGAAGCGTAATCCGGTCGGAATCCTTAAGCAAGGTAGCGCCCCCTACGCCTGGGCGAACGTCCACTAACCCCGCCTTTTTTAACATCCCCATAATTCTCCGGATTACCACGGGATTCGTATTAACGCTCCTCGCGATAAAGTCCCCGGTGCAATCCTTCGGGCTGACGGCAATTAGGGAAAGGGTATGCACTGCAATCGAAAAGCGCGTACTGATTTGCTTCACTTGTATCACCACCGTTGTAACCATTATAGTTACCACAAGATATAATGTCAATATGTGAGGTTCTCTTCCTATAGAACCTTGAATCCGGTCTATTTTATTGAATATTAACGGTAACCAGCAGCATTCGCCGGTTTGCCTGCATCCTGAACTTCTACGAGATACCGCCAACAGTCTGGCTGTGAGCCGTCAAGATCATAAAAACCATATACTTGCGCGAGCTTACCGCTTGAAACAGAGTCACCGTTCCATCGGGCAACTTCCGGATCTCCAGCTAGCGCGGCAACGGCGCGCCCTACAAAACGAGGCGATTCCGAGATGATGAAATGAGGTTCCTTCACAGTGGCGTCACGCCAGTTTTCTTCCTTAACACCATAGTGTTCAAGCATGATTTCAGAACGCATCCAACCCGGAGTCACTGCTACTGCGGTGCATTTGTATGGTGAAAGTTCATGGGCTAAAGACTGAGCCATACGAATGACAGACGTCTTGGCTAGATCATAGAACAGTGATAAACGGTAATTTTTATCGTTGTATTCTGCCGTGCCGTCCGTTATCTCAATGACCAGTCCATTCTTGTTTTGGATTAACAGGGGTATTGCAAAGTGGCTTGTAATAATATGCGTGTCAATCGCAAGCCGAAGCATGCGAAGCCCCCGTTCAAGGGAATGCTCCCACACGGGCACGTTCCACTGTGCCAAATATTCAGCCCCCCACACATCGTTGACCAGGATGTCCAGTCTCCCCTGTTCATTCTCAATGCGAGCAATAAGAGCCTGAACCTGATAAGGATCCAGATGATCCACTTGAACCGCTATTCCTCGACCACCCGCATTACTTACAAGTTCAGCGGTTTCTTCAATAGTTTCAGGACGATTGTACTCGGAGCGTCGTGTTCGTGTCGTGCGTCCTGTCACATAAACAGTGGCCCCTGCTGCTCCCAATTCGATAGCTATTCCTCTACCAGCGCCGCGTGTTGCACCTGCTACCAAAGCCACTTTTCCATTTAGAGGTTTCATGATCTGTCACTCCTTTCGTTGATCTACCGACCATTATAAACCTTAAATATGCCAACTTATGTCATATTATAAACAGCGAAGGTATCTTTTCAACTATGCTGCTGCCCTTTAGCGTAACGAGACTGCCAATACATGCCGGCAGCCTAGGGATTGCTGAATTGATTACGTTTTCAGTGAGGTTGGAAAACGGAATAGAACGCGATAAAAGCCATTGGAGAACAGGAAAAAAGAGACTCCGGAGAGTCTCTTTTTTCTTTGGTCCAAGTCATGAGGTGCTGAATGGATAGGACAGAAAGTTACACCCTTAAACTATCGCCTGATGGTTTTGTATAAGTTTAAAAGGGAGCATTTATCAAACACGGAATTCCTGCCAAGTTCGATCACTTCTGCTGCTTGCCGGGCTCCAAGAATCGGATCGAGAAAAGAATGAACCTTTCGCTTCATTTCCTCTGAACTTAACTTCATTTCGGGGTCCCCGGGTGAGTCCGTAACCATCTCGCTTGCTATTCCATGTGAAGAAGTCTTGATTTCGATCCTTGTTGGCCATTTTTCAGGATAATACGAAAGTAAAGTGGAATCTCCAATAACATGAACTTTATCCATAAACGATCGAATTTCCTCGGAATTAAGGATTTCATTGCGGGAAATATCATATAATCCAGCAGGATGATACGCTGCTGCCGCTAACTGATAGGGTGCGCTTGATAGAGATGAGAGTCTATTGGTCGGTCGGTTCTTAATCATTGATACAAACGGAAGGGGAACAAATAAGTTAACCTCCTTGATGTCATCCAGTGAAATCCCCTGATCTAGCAATTTGGTAAATCCATAAATCGAAGGAATTACTTGTTTTGCCGAGCAAAACGGTTTCATGCTGATCCTCTTTAGGATTCCATCCTGGCCAAGATCCTCAACTATAGCCGCAGTATCCGCTTCGATCCCGTATGTTTGTTCAAACCAATTCCCCTCCAGCATTTGCGAACTTCCAGTAAATCCTTTCGCTGCAATTAAAGATGCCATACACCCGGATCTCGCTGCATAACCAAGAGTAAACCAGCGAAATGGCATTTCACTCCCCCTGCTTATTCCACCGGTCGATAAATTGAGGGCGAGAGCAAGGGCATGGACCGTTTCCTTTTCCGATAATCCAAGTATTCGGGCACTCGTTGCTGCAGTTCCAAAGGCTGCGCAAAAATAAGTTGGCCAAATCCCCCGGTACAGCAGCTCCGTACCCTTAATTGCTTTTCCTAATCTTGTCATGAGATCATACCCTGCAATTACCGCATCCGTAAAGGTTGTAAGCGAAAAGTCTACCTTTAAATTAGAACATAGGGTCAATGCCGTAGGGATAATCACGGAGCCCGGGGTGATACAGGAAGCAAGATGGATATCATCAATCTCTGATAAACGCGTAATCGCGCAGTTCACTATGACTTGGTTCAAAACATCATCTTGAAGCACCCCCCGCAAAATGGGATGCTCTTCATTTAATTTCTTGCCTAATTGTTCTCCCTCAGGAGTAGCCTGACCACAAATCCACGCTGTCACGGTATCTAGGATATGGGCAGAAAGCTCGCTCCTTTCGGTAGAGAACTGTGCATGAACCACATATTCAGCAAGAGAATGTAATTTTGTCATGAAAGCACCTCACTGCCCTACCGACGACCACAAGATTTCATTTCCATTTTCTGTTACCAGCATCATAGACGATAGCAATACGTTATTATCTTTGTTGTCTGTCAGTCCAGCGTGCAAGGAGTAGACGGTTCCTGCTTCAACTTTATTTTCTGAACGGGATGCATGTAGCGACGGTGCTTCTACTATTGATAATCCAATGCTGTGTCCAAATCCATTTTGAAGCAGCGGATGAAGTTGATAGGGCTGAACCATTTCCTCTGCTTGATGGACCAAATCCCCGACTTTCGCACCTGGCTTTAATGACTGGGTTAAGAATTGTAGTAATTCAGCAGCTCGAAGATCAATGGGGCTAGCTTGCTGTGATAATGTCACCATCGCTTCCACCCAATATCCAAGACATTCGACTGCCACATAGCTAACCAGGCGATCGTTACGCACATCAGACAGCGTCTCAAAAGGCTCTAAGGTTTTCCCGTGATTCGTGCTGTATAACACTCTCACGTCATGGGCTCCCAGATATCTGGCGACACGTTCCGCTTCCACAGCTGTTGTAACCACACTGCCGCCTCTGCGCTGAATCTCCTTCATCGCTTCCACCACGGAATTTAAGATCCCGCTGGCTTCACGCATCACACTAATCTCACGGGGGCGTTTATGTCGTAACAATTGATCAAAGGGGATATCCATGTCCTGTAATGAATTCCCCTGGCATCCGGCCGCAATTTCTGTATATACGGTATGCCTCATCTCCGCCTTCCCGCAAATTCCTATGACGGGCTGCCCATCTTCTGCGACTTCGCTAACGAACAGCTCAATCTCCCCGGTGATGTTTTGTGCCGGTTTAATATCATCAATCCAGGTCAACACACTGACAGAAGGAATATCCCGAGAACCTGCAACTTTGGCCAGTAAACGGGGTTTTCCATGAACCGGAATCAGTACAATTGCCCAACTGTGTTTGGGTATATAGTTAGTGATATAGCATAACCTGGCATAGTCCCGGCAGTCACTATACACAATAAGACCATTGATTTCATTCTGTCTCATCATTTCTTGAATGGATTGCAATCGCTCATTAAATTCATCCCGTGGCAGTCGTTCCTGATCCCACGCGGTCGATCCATGTAAAACAACAGGATGCATGGTTTGCAAAGCAAATCCTCCTTATTATCATTTGGGCTGCCAGTTTTGCAGGCGTGCTTCCACTAAACGAATCAATTGTGTGAGGATCAGTCCAAAGAGAACCACAAGAACGAGAGATACAAAGAGGTTCGCGGTTTGCAGTCGTGACCCGTAATAACTGATACGAAAGCCGAGGCCAGAGTTCGAGCTAAACATTTCACCGACAATCACGCCAATCAACGATCTTTCTACACCGATTCGACAACCGGTAACAATCATGGGTAAGGCGGAAGGAAGAGATATTTTCAGTAACATTTGCCGATTCGTCGCCCCAAAAGAACGCGCAGCGCGAATAAGAATCGGGTTTGTTCCCTTGGCACCGGCGAATGTATTAATGGTAATGGGGATTACCGCCATTAAGAATCCCATCATGACAACCGTTTTAAAACCAAGACCAAGCCACATAACAAATAATGGATAGAACGCAATCAATGGGGTTGAATAAAAGAACCAAAGAAACGGATCAGCGACATATTCGATGTGACGATACCAGCCCATCACCAGCCCGCATAAAATACCAATAACTGCAGATATCCCGAAGGCAATGATGAATTCTATGGCTGTTACCTGGAAATCTGCCCAAATTGCCCCCTTAGTCGTCTGCTCAATAGCTGACGAAAGTATTTGCGAAGGGCTGCTAACCAGAAAGGTATTGATCCACCCCAATGCTGAGGCCATTTGCCATACGGCAACCACTAAGATCATGCCAGTGAACCCAAGAATCAATTGTTCGCTTTTATGGTACCATCTAAACCATTTTGATGTTTGTGAATTTCTCATGCCCCTTGTTGCTCCTCTCGGTATGGAGTCAACTTTTGCTCAAGTCGCTGGAAGGCGCTCGTCCCGAGAAATCCTATACCAGCTACAATAAGAATTAAGAAAAACAACCGATCTGTTTGCATGGCATTCCCAGCTGTAGATATCATGTAACCAAGACCAGCCATTGCTACATACATCTCCCCGATTACAACACCAAGGATTCCACGACCCCATCCAAGGCGGATTCCCGTCAATATAGCCGGCAAGGCTCCCGGAAGAAACACTTTCGTAAATAATTGCCATTCCGTAGCTCCGTAAGAGCGTGCGGCGCGTATTAATATTCGATCTACCTGACGGATTCCGGTTATGGTATTGATTAAGACAGGAAATAAAGCCCCAATGAAGACAACAAATATCTTACTTCCCATCCCTACTCCAAACCAAATGACAAATAAAGGGATCATCGCCATACGTGGTGTCGCATATAGTGCCATGAGCATAGGGTCAAAAAGCCCACCTATTATCCGGTAATGACCCATAAGTAATCCCAGTGCCACCCCTACGAGAACAGCAAGTATAAACCCGGTGACTAATTCGACCAATGAAATATAAGCAGAATAGTAGAAATCACCAGTCACTAACAATTTAATTCCTGCACCAACCACATGGCTTGGTTGACTAATATACTGCGGATCAACCAGGCGCAGTGCGGCTACAAACTCCCAGGACAGAAGGAATACAAGAACCGAACCGATTCCCCACTTCACTCGTGATGTAATATTACGAAGCATCCCCTTTGCGGCAGGTTGTACAGGAGCAGCAGTTGCAATTTCCGTTTTCAACCCCATTCCATGACCTCCTTAACTCCAACCGGCTGATGCCGTCACTTCGTCTTGAAGCAGTTCCCAGATACGTCTCCGAAGTCTTGCGTATTCAGTAGTTTCTTTAACCTCCAAACCTCTGGGGCGGGGCAGTTTGACATCAATAATTTCCTTGACTGTTCCTGGTCTTGCGCTCATGACCACAATCTTATCGGCCAAGTAAATGGATTCATCGATACCATGAGTGACGAAAAATACGGTTTTCCGATTCTCATCCCAAATCTTTAATAGTTCATTCTGCATAATCTCCCGTGTCTGTGCATCAAGAGCTCCGAAGGGCTCATCCATGAGCAGGATATCGGGATCTACAGCCAGGGCTCGTGCAATTCCCACTCGCTGCCGCATACCGCCGGATAATTGATGGGGAAAATGGTCTTTAAACTGTACAAGTCCGGTCAGCTTTAGGAAGCGGTCGGCCGCTGATTGCAATTTTTCCTTCTTTTCCCCCTGAAGCTCCAGTCCGAACCAGATGTTCTGCTCAATCGTACGCCATGGCAGCAAGGCAAATTCTTGAAATACCAGCGCACGGTCTTTCCCGGGTTTGGTCACAGGCTTGCCGTCAATCAGGATTTCTCCGCCCGTATGGGGGAGTAGGCCATCAATCGAGAGCAGTAAAGTACTCTTTCCACATCCACTGGGCCCGACAATGGTAACAAACTCTCCCTTTTCCACGTCAAGACTAACACCGGAAAGGGCAAGGAAATCCTTGCCCGTTTTATGGTTTTTATAAGTAATCTCGACATTCCGAATACTTAAATACGCCATTGCTTAAAGCCTCCCGTCTTTTTTATTTCAGCCATTGATCTGCTGAGTTTAAAAACGTATTGTCGAGCCATTGATCGTCAGGCCAAGCTTTGTCGGCATCCCCCATGGCAACGGTAATCTTCCAAAAAAATTCGATACCTTTCGGATCAATTTTCCCCTTTTTATCGAAGCCCGGCATCATATCCTCCAGTGCCTTAGAAGCATACTTTTCGTCGAATTGTAGAGTATCAGCCAACACCTTCGCAGCCTCTTGAGGATTTTTCTCCATATCATCCACTCCCTTAACCATAGCACGTAAAAAAGCCTTAATGGTTTCCGGGTTTTTCTTTATAAAGTCTTTATTGGCATAAACAACATGTTGCGGCCAGGTTGGTGTCAGATCTTTTCTCTCGCTCAACAGAAGGTTCCAGCCCTTATCGGCGGCCATAAATTTATACGGATTATCGAGAGTTGATGCATCAATCTGTCCGGACTGCATCGCTGCAAGTGCGTTAGCCGATCCACCTACTTGCAGGATTTGCACGTCCTTTTCCGGATCGAGTCCAGCCTGGCGGACAGCATACCGGGTCAAAGCATCGGTTAGTGAGCCATAAGTAGAAACACCAAAACGTTTCCCCTTGATATCCTTCATCGACTTCATGTTGGGACTGTACCAATCAAAAGGAGCCTGGTTAAACCCGCCCCAAAAAGCAGCAAATTGTTGGTTTGACTTGATGGAGTTGACGATTCCAGTTAATGAAGCTACGTTAATATCAACGGAGTTGCCCGCCAATGCCTGAATAACACCGGCATCTCCCTTAAATTCAGCAATGCTTACATTCAGCCCTTCCTCTTTAAAGAATCCCTTTTGGTCCGCTAAATAGATCGGTAGAAAAGTAGCCCCCCTCAGCGGCAGCCCAATTTTAATGTCCGCCTTTTCCGGTTTTCCGGCTGTACTCTTGGCCGTATCTCCACCACTCGGGCCGGCTCCCGCATTACCGCAACCTGTAAGCGCAAACATAATTAGAAACAGGGAAATTGACAGTGTTATGGTCTTATTGAACCCGTTTAAACATTTCAACGACTTTCACCTCCATATTTTCTTTTATTTCCCTTCACCGTATGACACTCTGTATTTTTCCAGCGTCTTTCCGCGCAATCCCGCCAAATAATCCAAAATCCCCTCATTGCTGATAAATTTGCCAGGATCATACATGTCATAATGTATCATGTCTTCAATATCTCTGCGCACACCCTTCTTTGCTTCAACAGCCGGGAAGCCAACCGGGATAATCAGATAAATCGTGTAGATATCAGGAATGTTCAGGATTCTGCGATACGGTTCCTGAATATGAATGGTTATCCATTGAGTTCCGAGTCCCAGTGACGCAGCAGCCAGGTGCATGATCTGGCAGCAATTCGCAAGACCATCGGTGAGATGGGACTGGTCGCGTCCAAAAGTGTGACCAGCCATGACCGTTCCCCACTGACGTCGCCCATCTCCAATGACCACGATGAGTTCCGGTGCATCTGCCCATTTAGCACGACTTTTGATGTGCTCAATTTGTTCATACGGATCGCCTTTCAAGTGGAAGGAGGGGTGACGAAGCTCAGGAATACGTTGTTGTTCCATCCAATACGCATAGTCAATATTGACTTCCTTATAGGCCTCCTGAATCGCCAGTTTGGTCTCTCGATCACGGACCACAATAAATTCCCATGGTTGTGAGTTAGCCCCTGACATTGCCCAATGTCCTGCTTCGATAATCTTCTCTACAGACCCTTCAGGCAGCGGATCAGATTTCAAACTGCGAACACTGCTCCGTGTTTTCACAAGATCGAGTAACAGGTCATAATCTTTGTGATTCAAAGCTTCTGTCATGAATACCACTCCTTATAAGGTAAGTTTCATTTTTTCCAAACGTTTATCTTACACAGCAATAATATCCAGTGAAGGTTTCCTCTTTGTTAAAACCTGTGATCCGGTGGAAGTAATCAGTACGGGCTCACCACATAGCAGGTAACCAGTTTCCGGAATATATTGATTGGGGTGAATGACGAAGAACATCCCCTCCTGCAGCACGGTGTGGTTCGCTTCACTCACATCACCTGGTTGAAAAGAACTTAATCCCAACCCATGGCCGCGGACCCGCATATAGGGAGGCCTGCAATATTGTCCATATCCTGCCTCTTCAAGCGGCTCATTGATCGCTTGAACCACATTTGATAATTTCTCTCCGGGTTTCGCTATGGCGATTCCCCTCTCCAAAGCAGTGACGAGCAAATGATAACTCTCAAGCAATGGGTCACGGTTCTGATCTCCCAGTACCACACTGCGGCAGATTTGAGTGAACTGGCCTTCGTAACTTGGTGAAATTTCAGCCAGTATAATATCTCCCTTTTCCAACCTGTGCCGTCCTGGCGGACGTACCGCGTGATTATGAGACGAAGCACTCATGAGAAAAAAGTTATCGTCTGCTCCGAGGGATTTCATAAAACTTTCAATTTCACCGGCCAGTTGATAGTCATACATTCCAGGCCTTGCGATCTCTAGCATTTTTTCATATCCTCGTTCAGCGATCCAGGTTGCCTTTCTAGCTTTTATCAATTCGCTTTCCGTTTTGCATGCAGTGAAATCAACAAAATGTTCATCTAACAGATGGAGTCGATTTTTGAAATAAGAGGACAATTCACAATAGCTGGATTGCCTAATGCTTGTAAGCCCAATAAAACCGATCTTGTCGGGCCCTGCTTTGGCCAATTCCATGAATCCTTTAAAGGTATTGATTAGATCATCCGTTGGCAGAATGGTTGATACATTCGAATTCGTTTTCGCTCGTTCGGCATCCCAGAATGGCGTTGTGATCAGGGTTGTTAACCCGTTAGATTGCAGTAAAACCATGCTCTCTCCAATGGACTTAAATCCAGTAAGCAGAAAAACCAGGTTGGGTTCTAGAAATGAATGAATTCCATCAAAGTAAGCCACAAGATAATCAAGGTCCAAATCTTTCATTTTGGTTAAGAACGCTTGTGCACGCGAATGATCAGCCATCTATGCATTCCTCTCCTGACGCAAGAGATTGGTCTGCTCCATATCTATGGCTAAATCATCAGCATTTAACACAACGCCATATTCCTCTTTGGCTGCTTTTAGGGAAACCAATCCTTCCCTTACATCCCAACGTACTTTTTCCGGATCTCTTTCCAGTGGGTTACCCCAGCCTCCTCCTCCAGAGGTACGGATGATGACCTGCGTTTCAGGTGGAACGGTATGGCGTGCCACATCCACACTAGCCCATTCTTCTTCATGTGGCAGTTTCAGCAAATAATCAGAGATGGCGCCGCTTTTCCCCCCCCACAATCCCCACGGTGGAACGTTACGGCGTCGGGCCTGGGAGAGGCTCCATTGAACTTCCACCAGGTTTCGTACTTTTACGTCCAATCCGCAACCTCCGCGATTCTTGCCGGGACCAGCGGAATCCATCCGCAAACTGCGCTCTTCGACGATCACAGGTGCTTTGAGTTCAATACTTTCAATGGGTGCGTTGCGTACATCTCCCTGGCATACGGAGACGGAAGCCGATTCTCCATCTTCATGCGGTCTTCCTCCCCAACCACCACCTTCGATGCTCTGCAGCACAAAACGTTTGCCGGTACGAGGATCGGCTCCGAAGCAGGTAATTGACCCTCCCAAATTCCCCATATGTGCAGCAGGGATCTGGTCCGGCAAGGCAGGTGCCAAAGCGGTCAGAACGGTGTCAATCACGGTGGGAAGAATAATACTCCACTTCGCCATGGGTGCAGGGTATTTCGCCATCATCACATTGCCTTCCGGAATGATTACCTTAAGCGCTCCGAAGGAACCCTCATTAACCGGATCCAATGGTGCGGTCAATCCTTTATAAGCTACCATAGCACCCGCCAAAGTACGTCCATTGATCGCTCCCTTGCGATGTTCAGAGCATCCAGATAAATCGATGGTCATTTCTTCCCCACTGACCGTAACACGGGCATGGATACGAACAGGCTCATCCAAGTTAAATCCATCGTCGTCCATGAAGGATTCCGCTTCATAGACCCCATCCGGGATTTTGGCCACAATTTTTCTGCATTTCTCTTCGGTTTTGGCAAAAATCGCCTCTACATATTGCAGAAAGGTTTCATGTCCATATTTTGCAATCAGTTCATCCAATCTTCTCTCGGCCAATCTACATGCGGCAATTTGCGCTCTCATATCGCCCAATGAGGATTCTGGAAAACGAATGTTGTCCTTGAGAATTTGCAATAGGGTTGGATTCACTTCACCGGACTCATAAATTTTCAGCTGATCGAGCTGCAGCCCTTCCATCCAGGGATCGGTGATCCTGACTCCTCCGCCAAATCCTGTGCTTAAGCCTCCTACATCCATCCAATGAGCCCTTACCATGGCAAAGCAGACGAGCTCACCCTTAAAGAAAAACGGAGTATAAATAACAATGTTATTCAGGTGCTGCCCCGCAACAGCCTGATGGTTCGTAATCAGAACATCTCCGGGTTTAAATCCTTCTTCCCCGTATTTCTTCATTCCATCCTTAATAATTACGCCTAGGTCAGCGACAAAATGGGATACCCCACCCAGATTTTGTGAAATCAGCCGACCTTGCTTATCGATCAAAGCACAGCAATAATCTTTCACCTCATAGACCATCATGTTGTAGGATGCGCGTTGCAAATCAGCCGACATTTCATTGGAAATCGCCGGTAAAGCATTTCCGATGACTTCTAAGGTTACAGGATCCAATGTCTTTATCAGTAAATTACTCATTTTTGATTCCTCCCAGCGAAACAATTAACTCACCTGTGTCACTAACTTTGCAAACATCTCCTTCGTAGATAACCGTTGTGGAAGCGTATTCTTGAATCAATGCAGGACCTGCAAATTCATATCCAGGCGGCAAGCTTTCCCTGTCATATACCGGGCAATGAAACGCTTGACTCAAATCATCAAAATAGACAGGACGGTATAACGGTTGTGGATTACTATTGCGCTTCTGTAATGCTGGAAATTGTGGTTTGCTTCTCTCGCCGGTTACCGTCAAGCGGATGTTGACCATTTCGACCGGCTCATTCGGTGCCTTGTGTCCGAATCTCTTATCATGAATGTCATCATATGCGGTGCGGATTGCGGCAATATCGCCCTTACGTAATGTTTCTTCATCTATTGGAACCAATAGGGTAAACTCTTGGCCTACATAACGGATATCGAGATACGCCTGGTAATCCACTTCTTTTGCAGAAATGGATTCCTCATCCAACAGTTGCCGTGCTTCCTCCACCATTTCATGGTGAATAGTTAACAGTGCATTAAAATCCACCTCTTCCAGCTGACGGAAATAAGTACGAACAAAGTCATGCTTTTGATCCGTTAGCAGCATCCCAATCGCCGAGAAGTGGGCAGGGAATCGTGGGATAATCACCTTTGGGATATGCAGTTCACGTGCTACCGCAACAGCACTGAGTGGTCCCGCACCACCGGAAGCGACTAACACGAACTCCCGCGGATCGTACCCCTTTTCCACAGACACTTCCCTTACTGCTAAAGACATATTGTTGATGGCAATTTGAAAGATGGCGTTCGCTGCACGAATAGTATCGATATGAAGCGGTTCGGCAATTTGGGTCTGCAGGCCTTTCACGGCTGACTCTTTATCTAGCGGCATATCTCCTCCGAGAAAGTCAGCGGCGCCAATACGTCCCAAGATCACATTCGCATCCGTGAACGTTGGTTCCGTTCCACCCTTACCGTAACAGATCGGTGCAGGATCTGAACCTGCACTTTGTGGTCCAACTTTCAACGTACCTACTTCATCAATCCAAGCGATACTTCCACCACCTGTACCTACCTCAACCACATCCACTACCGGAATCATCACGGGTTGGCCGCTTGCACTTCCGCCAATGTAGTACATTTCGGTCATGCTGGCTTCCCCGTCTTTAATCAAGCTGGCTTTAGCTGTTGTCCCCCCCATATCAAAAGCAATCACATTGGTATAACCTAGCGATTTCCCAATTTCCGCAGAAGCAATGATTCCGCCCACCGGACCGGATTCCATCATATTTACCGGCTTTGCACCCGCCGTTTGAGGGGACATAATCCCTCCATTGGACTGCATAATGGATAGGGACCCCTTGAAACCGCTATCATTTGTTTTCGCGTGAAGCTCATTGATGTAACGACTTACCTTCGGTCCAACATAAGAGTTCAACACCGTGGTGGAAGTTCTCTCGTACTCGCGGTATTCACGCAGGATTTCATGGGAAAGCGATACGTAACAATTAGGTAAGTTCTCCCGAAGTATTTCACCTACCATTTTCTCATGTGCTGGATTTGCATAGGAGTGCAGAAAACAAACCGCGATGGCCTCAATCCCTTGTTCCTTCAATTGTTCACAAAGCGCTTTTATCTCTCCTCTATCAATCGGAGTTAACTCTTCCCCATTGGCAAGCATACGTCCCGACACTTCAAAGGTAAGGTGCCTTGGCACTACCGGACGAGGACGGTGAAAAAATAGATTGTAAGCCTCTGGCCGGCTGCCTCTTCCGATGCTGTAAACATCCCGTGTTCCTTTTGTCGTCAGCAGCGCTGTCCTGGCACCTGTTTTTTCAATCACTGTGTTAATAGCAATGGTCGATCCGTGGACGATATTATCGGTATGGCTGATATCTACACCGCTCTTATCGATGCAATCCAGAATCCCCTGGACCAGGTCAAAATAGGTAGTCGGTCTTTTTGCGTGAAACAATTCTCCGGAGCTTTCATCGAAGGCAATAAGATCGGTAAAGGTCCCGCCAATGTCCACACCTAAGTAAATACTCATAGAGCTTTCTCCTTTTGCGTTTGATTATTTGTATAATTTTTTATTATAATAATATTGCGACAATTTGATTATATAGGGATACTTATATGTAAAACAATACATTTTTTGACTATAACCCATAACCTATAGATTATTAGTTTGACCAGGGAAAGGATGACTAATTTTGCTTGAATCTTCCATACATCGTCTCAGAATCTTTAAATCTGTCATTGAATCTGGCGGCTTCAATGCAGCCGCCAGAAAACTAAATATCTCCCAACCCGCCATTACAGCTCATATTCAGTCCCTGGAGCAAGAACTAGGAAAGAAACTGTTTACCCGTGAACCCGGCCGAAAAGCATCGCTTACGGAAGCCGGTGAGATTTTTTATTCCTATGCGTTGGAAATTACCTCAAAGACGAATCTGGTAGAAAAACATTTACAAAAGTTGCAAGGGGAACAAAGAGAAGTCACTGTTGCCGTCCAACGTAGTATTGCTAACAACTTATTCCCGTCCTATTTGGCTACATTTTCCAGAACCCATCCTGACTTCCGCATTATTATGTACAGCCATACTCAGGAAATGATTATCCATCAGTTGATGGAGGGAAAAGCAGATTTGGGTTTATTGATGACATTGGGAAAAATAGAGGGATTATATTCCGAGATTCTTACTTATGAAAATATCGAATTAGTGGTAGGCCCAAGCCATGAATTGGCCTCGAGGAACAGCATTCAACCGGTGGAACTAGAGAAGTATTCTTTTGTCGGCGGGGTGAATACTTCCAGTCATTCCAGGATGATCAATGAATCCCTAAAGAAGATAGGCATTCAGCAATATAATGTCGTACTGCAACTAGAGGATTACCGAACATTAGTTGAGGTGGTTAAACGAGGAATCGGGATTGCAGCAACCCCTGCTTTCGGCATTCAAAAGGAACTGGAAGATGGAGAACTAATTCGCCTGCCCCTTGATTGCGAACCAGCCAAAATAGAGATCAGATTGATTTATAATCCTGACTTGAAAATGTCCGATGAAACTCGATTATTTATGGTGTTTCTGAGAAGAGAAATGAGTGCGTTATAGAGACGGATGCGGATAATTTAGGGGTATCTCTTCAAAAAGTTACTAGGTACGTGCGAGATTATGTAATCATAATTCAGAAATCATCTGTGATTGCTCATGCTGGAAAGTCTTGCTAACCGATTTTCCGCCCACCTTGATCTTGCCGCTGGTCGGTTGAAGCAAATCTGCCATAATTCGCAAAAGCGTTGTTTTACCGCAACCGGAAGGACCCAGGAGGGAGACGAACTCTCCCTTTCTGATGTCCAAACTTACCTCTTTTAGGGCTAAGACATCTGATACACCCGATGCATAACGCATGCTCACCTGATCCAACTCAATCTCAGGAATGGTAGTTAGACTCATATTTCGCGTTCCCCTCCATGTTGTTAATCACAAATCTCAACCACTTCTATGTTATTTAATTGTTATTATATATAACATATTAGCGATAAAATACTTAGGTTGTTGATTCGGCTTTTAGCAATTTTCTGCGGTTTACCAAATAGATCCCTACTACGATGAGGGCCGATCCCAGGAACAAGGTAAAACTGATTTTTTCATCCAAATACAGGATACCGGCGGCAATCGAAACAAGAGGCACTCCAAATGTATAAGCGGACGCCACGGTCGCATCACCCGAATGGATCAGTTTTAACCAAAGCATCCACGATACCATGATACCGATTACTGATGTATAAAGCAGACTGACCCCAAAGGAAATCGTCCATTCGATGGCCGACCAGTTTTCGAAAAACAAACCCGCCACAATCAGAACCAGTCCCCCGAAAGTAAACTGAGCGGCCAATAACCAAGGGATATCTACGGTATCCTGCACATTTTTCAAATACACCGTACCAATCGCCCATGCACATGCGGAAGCCAGACCCATGCAAATTCCTGTAACGGAGATTTCCCCGTTAGATATTCCCGCCATACTGATCACGATAACGCCAAGAAATCCCAGCATTAATCCTGCTAACTTTAAGGGAGAAAGCGATTCTTTGAGCCAGTATTTCGCAAGAATTCCGACAATAATGGGCTGCATATAAATCAATACAGCGGCCAATCCCGATGTCAAATAAGCGACAGCAAACGTTTGCAGGCCGATAAATAATACCACGTTGAAAAACGCAGATATGCCGAATATCTTCCCATTCTTTCGAAAATCCGCTTTCCCTCCTCGATTAAGGGCGATCGCCAGGAGAAATAGACCTCCTAGTATCGTGCGAATACCGGAGAAAAGAATGGGAGGAACGTACTCCAAACCAATTTTAATAACAGAAAAGGCGGTTCCCCAAATTAAGATCAACAACACCGAATACAGGACCGTTGTCCGAATGCGAATCACCCCCTTCTTTTACGAAACCAAATAAGTCTACTACATCCTGCTTGTTCCCTTGATGAGGCGCGCTATGCCTTAAACTTTAAAATGGTATCATTTAGCTCCTGCGACAATTCGCTAAGCTGCACGGTTGAAGTCGAGATGTCTTCCATCGCGTGGATTTGTTCGGTAGTGGCCTCCGTGACCTTCTGGGAGTGACCCGAAGTAATTTGGGCGTAGTGCGACAGCTGGTTAACCGTGGCTGTCACTTCCTCAGCACCCGCGGACATCTGCTCCGCAGTGGAGGTGACCTCCAGAATCTGCTTGCGCACGGATTCGATACTGTGCGTGATGGAATGGAAACGCTGCTCCATCACAGTCATCTCCTGCTTCCCGTTCTCTACTTCCACCTTGCCTTGGCGGGTTTCCAGTGTAACATGATCCGATTGGGCTTGTATTTCCTGCACGAGTTGGCTGATTTTCTGCACAGATTGTCCTGATTGTTCGGCCAGCTTGCGAATTTCGCCGGCCACGACCGCAAACCCCCTCCCTACTTCACCCGCACGGGCCGCTTCAATGGAGGCGTTCAGGGATAGCAGATTGGTCTGTCCGGCCAGGTCGGATATCAGGGCTCCAATCCCGTTTATCAGATTGATTTGCTCGTTTTGCCGGGTGACGGCGGTTTGAATTTGCTCCATCGATTGATAGATCACATCCATTTGTGCCGCCAGTTCATTCATTGTACGCTGTCCGGCCAGGGCTTCCTCATACACCTCTGTCGAAGAATCAGATACCAGCCCGGAAGATTCAGCAATTTGAAAAATACCACTCGACATTTGCTCAACGGCCGTCAGCATTTCCTCTACAGCAGACTGCTGGGTCAGAGTCGCCGAATTGACGATCTTCATCGATTCTGTGATCTGACGGCTCTGTCCGGCGGTACTGGCTGCGCTCCTTGCCAAGGAGGAGGAGGCTTTCTCCACAGCTTCGGAAACCGTCTGTACTTTCCGGATAATCGGTCGAATATTGGCGAGCAGCAAATTGACGGAGCGTCCCAGCTCGCCCAAGTCGTCCCGGACATTCAAGGAGATTTCCCGGGTCAAATCCCCGCCGTTTTCGGCCAGTTCGTGAATCTTTTGACGCAGTACATTGACCGGAACGGTGATAGAGGCAAACAAAGCATACATATTGAGGGAAACCGCAATGAGCACACTGGCTGCAGCCACCATATTCCAGTGGACAACCTTGGTTGATTGGTTCGTCAAATGCTGATTGTATACACCATTGATATTAACAACCATAAACAGAATCATAATGCCGAGACAAGTGACCAGAACATTCAAGGTCAATTTGAATTTTAATGACACAGATCTGTAGCGGGTATTTACCGGAACAAGACTGACCCATCTCTCAAGAGTAACCACCAAAAAAGCAAAGAAAGAGATGGAGTAAATCGAGATGATGGGGAGAGCCAACAGAACAGAAAACCAATACTCTTGGCGGTTAATAAAATCTTGCCCCAGTAACGCTGAATGAGGACCTACAAGGCTATAAACGAGGACGCCCGCGACAAAAAATTTAGGGATGAAAGCGATGCTTTTCTGGGCTGGCTCCAATTGGTCGGGATGTTGATGCTCCATATAGGCCGAGATCCGCCTGATTTGTCGACGGAGAACAATAACAACGGTTCCGATGTTCACAGCTATAAAAATGATGAGGGGCGGGTGAAGCAAAATGAGACCCACTTCGGAAATACTTTCGAGCGCTTCATAGTAGTACAGGCCGACTATCCAGATAAGCGGCGCAAGTATAAAGAAAGTTAAAACAATCGTCATCAGCTTGGATAAGTATTTCATAGTAGCGGGTTGATCCTCCTTGTGCTTAAAACTTATGGATTTGAACATGGGTGAGAATAATAGCCGCACGGGGATCAAGCTCTCAAAAGAACGACAACGTTCACCCGGATGACTTAATATCGTGCGAACACTTCATGAAAAGAGGTCAACCAGGTGGTCTGATTGACCTCATAACATGGATTGGAGACGGAAAGTTGCATAACACCTGATATAAGGCTCAAACGGAATACTTTTCCATGTTTTCTTGGGCAAAGTCGGGCCACCCTGCTCTGCGATTTGCTTTCGAAGCCATTATCCTCTCCTCGGGACTTGCCAAATGTTGGTCCCAATACTTGATTCGGGGTATTACGATTTTTTTAAACCAAAAAGAAGGAATAAGCGATGCCAGGAAACAGAGTACGATACTCGGCATCTTTGGGGCATCACTTGGTTTCAGTTCATAGAAAGGCATGTACGGATCCTTATGATGATCCGAATGCGTTGTGATTTCTACCGCTCCGGCCCGTACGAAGAATGTATCATGTTCCCAAGTATGGCGGCTCTCAAAGGGTTTACCTTCGATCCGAATCAATCCATAATGCTGTGTATAGTTAAATGCTTCAATAGTGAGTTTTGCAATAAACAACGTAATGATAACAACGACTAAACCAGTCAGACCAGCCATCCAATAGAAATATCCTATTACAATTGCAAGCATCAAAACAGCCCATAGAATTCGACTACTCCCATGCCATATCGAATGCCCTTTTCTCCGGAGACGTTCCCGCTCAATCTTAAACCCTTCCTTATACCTTCCCCATGTAGCACGGAACACAAAGTGATAAACCGTTTCCCCCCGGTAAGGGGTATCCGAATCCTTGGGAGTCCCTACATGAACATGGTGAACATGAATATGAGCTATATCACTATTGGGATCACCAAAGAAAGTACCTCCAATACTGTTTAATGCGCGGGGAAACCAGTGTCTTCGATGCATAAGCTCATGTAATATCGGCAGATTGGGAAATGCACTAAGCAGGGCAACGGATAGAATTGAACCGCCGTATAAAACCAGCTCCGACAAATTCGGCAGCGAACCAAATCCAATTTGCAAGCGCCATGCAAAGACACCATAAAGAACTATGGTTAGAGGCACATGCAAGTACAATGCAAGATCAGCGATCCAGGGATACTTTAAATTTCGAATATTCGTATCCTCACCCAAAATCATGTCACCGATAAGAACAGCCACAAGCACTCCGAGTGACCCCAGCCACACCCAATGACCACCGAGAAGCAGACCCGCTATCCCCAACATCACATAAAAATTGGCGATGTAATACCTGACATGATCTAACACAGATCATTCCCCTTTCTATCAAATAAATGTCTTCTCAAGTTGAAATCCCCCGAAGAATATCCTGAAGCCAGAAATTTATCAATCAGAATGATGCATTTTTTTCTCCACATGATATCGATCCAGAAATTTGTCAAAAAAGATATGTTCTCCAGTAACGCCACCTTCATTTAGCTTACTTATTGCTGCGTCAATCATTCCGGGGGGGCCACACAGATAGGCTTTACTATTCGCAACTCGAATTTCCGGAAGATCTTTGATGTGTTCGGTGACAAGTCCGCGGGCACCTGACCAATCACTATCGGCCGGCTCTTCCGACAATACCGGAACGAAATGGAAAGGCGCATTCCAAGATGAGCTGAATTCGTTAATTACATCAAGACAGTACAGATCTCGCTGCGTACGTGCCCCGAACAAAAATAACACCGGAATGTTTCCTCCCATCTTGAAGATTTTCTCCAAAATCGCTTTTAACGGTGCCAAGCCACTACCGCCAGCAATGCAGACAATCGATTGATCGGAAGGACGGAGATAGAAAGACCCGTAGGGACCGGTAATACTCACTTTGACGCCTGTTCGGTCCGCAGCGTGCAACCAGCCGGTCATTTCCCCATTCACCACATGACGAATAAAAAAACTGATTGTTGTCTGTCCCTGCTCGTTCGGAGCATCTGCAAACGAATAGGATCGGGGTTCACTTAGGCTTGGTACCGACAGATCCGCATATTGTCCAGCTTCGTAAATGATGCTTTCGTCCAGTTCAATCGTGATTTTCAGAATATCGTGTGTCAACTGTTCGCTTTTGCGAATCACACCGCAAATCGATTTTACGGTATGTTGTGGGCCTTCCAAAGGACGGTCAAGTGCAACCGTAAGATCACTTTTGACCATTGCTTGACAGGCAAGGATATAACCCTGTTCCATTTCTTCCCTGCTTAACGTGTAGGAAAAGTCCATAATCGCTTTAACTTTCCCTTCAACTAAAAGGCATTTACAAGTGGCACAAGTCCCAACCCTGCAGTCATGCGGGAAAGGCACCCCTGCGGACAAGGCAGCTTGCAATAATGTATCTTTGGGCTGCACCGAAAAACGCTCACCGCTTGGTTGCAGATTGACGAATAACGGTCCTCGTGATTTTTTGAATAAATTAGATAGTAGATTCGCCATTCTAATCTCCTTTTTTTTATGTTGATGCGTAAAACAGACAGATCAGGATGAAATCTGTCTGTAATTACCGAGCATCAACAGGTCGTAACACAAGAGCGAATCGCAATCACTTCATATAACGTATGCCGTGATGTTCAATATAGTCTGCCAAACTCAACTCGGTAAACTCTCGACCGATTCCGCTTTGTTTAATCCCGCCGAAAGGCATCCGGACGTCAAGCGATTCCAAACTGTGACTGTTAATAAACGTGCTGCCTGCTTCGATCTGGCGGGCGACTTTGACAGCACGGTTTACATCTGATGACCAAACCGAAGAACATAGACCAAATTCGCTATCATTGGCCATCTCAATAGCTTGATCCAAGGATTGATAAGGGATTAAAGGAATCACGGGCCCAAACTGTTCACAACATGCCAATTTTGCTGAGTGATTGATGTCACGCACAACAGTCGGAAGCATGTAGTAACCGTTATCCCATTCTTCCGGTTGCAGCTTTTGCCCCAATTCCCGGACTACAGCATTGCTTGCTTTGGTATGCTGAATCAAATCTTTTACAAAATTATACTGACCACGATTGACCACCGGCCCCATGGTTGAACGTTCATCCAATCCATGCCCAACTTTAATTTCATCAACGACCTGGCACATCATATCGAAAAATTTGTCATACATACCCTGAGACACATAAACCCGCTTTACCGAAAAGCATATTTGTCCCGATCTAGTAAAAATCCCCTTCACCAGCCTCGGCATGATCTCGGCTGGATTTACATCGTCCAAAATGATAGCCGGATCATTCCCCCCGAGCTCCAAAGTAATGTTTTTGATTGTGGACCCGGCATCAGCCATCACATGTTTTGCCGTTTCCGTACCACCGGTGAAAGAAATTTTCCTCACCAGCGGATGATGAGTGAGAGTCGCGCCAACATCTCCGTCCCCATTCACAACATTGATCACTCCAGGAGGCAAGACGGAGGCCATTTTCTTCAAAGCCTGCGTAATCGCTGCCGGTGCAAACGGTGACGGCTTCACCACCAACGTGTTCCCGGTTACCAGCGCAGGTGCAAGTTTCATCATGGTCAGAACGATCGGAAAGTTCCAAGGAACGATGGCAACCACAACACCCCTCGGGATTTTCTCGATTTCAATCCGGCAGTTTTCATCTTCAATCACTTCTGGAACGAGATAAGATTCGGCAATTCCCGCAGTAAACTGGGCTGCTCCTACTCCAAAACCAAAATCCATTTGAGATTCACCCAATAATCCTCCATGCTCTCTCGTCAATAAAGGACTCAACTCTGGAATTGATTGTTCCAATGCTTTAGCAGCTGCAAACACGGCTTGAATCCTTTCACTCAAATCGAGTCTTCGCCAGGACAGGAATGCATGGTGAGCGGCAATAACCGCATTATTGGCGTCTTGAACACTTCCTTTCGCGACTCTGGCTACCAAATGATTGAGACGTCCGGGGTCATATATTTCGAAATAATCATGGGTTGACACTCCGGAATTATTAATCCACAAATCGACTTGCTCCGTTGGCATGTTCAACCGATTTCCTCCTCCAGCTGAATTCTTAAATATTTTCCAGAATATCCCCAAAGGTATTCCACCTGCTTTTTTGCTAGTTTAGGCCGGAAACACGCAAGACCGGTTTGATTGTATTGCCTTTTTTGGAGTCTTCCGCAGCTTGATTAATTTCATCAAAAGCGTAGATCGTAATGAGTTTGTCATACGGGAACAGTCCTTGTTTATACAACTCAATCAATTCGGGAATAAAAAGCTGCGGTACTGAGCTCCCCATCGTAACCCCTGCAATGGTTTTTTCTGAAATGAGGCCGAAGTGATCCAATTCCACATTTGTCCCGAATGGTGGTGCACCTACAACCGCCGTCGTTCCGAGCGGTTTGATGCTGTCAACCGCCTGTCTTAAAACTTGCGGAACACCACTGGTTTCGACCGCATACTTTACGCCTCCATTAGAAATCTCCGTGACCTTTTGAACAACATTATCGACATCTTTACTGTTTATTGTATGTGTGGCTCCAAGTTCTTTCGCTAATTCTAAGCGGTCATTATTAATGTCTATTGCAATAATGGTTGTGCAACCTTTGACTTTCGCCGCCATTAAGGCGCTTAATCCGACAGCTCCACAACCGAAAACAGCCAGGCTTGAACCAGGTTCCGGTTGCAGTTTATTGAGCACCGCACCACTGCCGGCCGAGATACCGCATCCAAGCGGAGCAAGGATTTCTAACGGGACATCTTTAGGGACTTTAATAACGTTTCGGTAATGGATGACCGTATATTCTGAAAAAGAGGATTGCCCGAAAAACGTGGAGATTTCCTGGCCGCTTTGTTCAATCCGTTTCGTACCATCCGGCATGATTCCACCAAAGTTCAACATGGCAAAATGCACACATCCGGCAGGTTTACCTTGTAGACAAGCATCACATCTTCCACAAGAGCTATAAGATAACACGACATGGTCCCCTGGCTCAATTCCTTGCACCGATGACCCGACTCGTTCCACCACGCCCGCACCTTCATGCCCCAAAACGATCGGTAACGGACAAGGAATAAAACCATCTTTGACACTTAGGTCGGTATGACACATACCGACAGCAGTAATTCGAACCAATACCTCCTCCGCCTTCGGCTCATGCAGCGTAACTTGTTCCATACTAAATTCGCCTTGATTGCGTGTTACCATAGCTTTTGTTTGCATACATACCT